>NZ_JAPEHT010000140.1 GCF_028823615.1 Planococcus sp. A6 | reverse complement strand
CGTTTTTTGATTTCTACAAAGGCAAGTCTGGCCTTACTAATGTTTATCCCCATTTGATTAGGCAATAATAAACTGTATAATGAAAATATTGCGAAAGGGAGGAGCAGATTTATGACAGAAGTGAACAGTACATCAAAAAAGACTGCTATTTTAGGATGGAGCATTCCAGCGATTGAAGCGATGGACAAATTGGACAGGCCGTTTGTCGTCGTCGGTCCACCGGATTTCGTCAGTTTTGCCAAAGAACACGACATCCCTTTCATTCCATGGGATTTCGACCGTTTGAACGAAGGGTCCGATGAATTATACGAACGGCTCAACGAAATGGGCGTTAAACTGTCTGTGCCGATTTACGAAGAGACGGTAGAATGGGCAGGGGTCTTGAATGCACGCTTTTTCGACGACCCGCGCGTATTCAACCGCTCGCTATTGCTGCGCGATAAAGGCCTGATGAAACGCAAGGCACAAATGTCGGGTATCAAGGTGGGCGTGTTCGAGGAAGCGTATTCAAAAGATGACATCCATCGCTTCTTAAAACGCGTCAATGATGCCTTGATTAAAATAGACGGAGACACCAATGACCCGATCCATATTAAACCATTAAACAAAGCAGGTACGGTTGGGCATATGATGATCCAAGATGCCAACGATATCGACAAAATCGAAGTGCAGGAATTCCCATATCTAATGGAAAGCCATCTAGACGGGCAGGAATTTTCATGTGAAGTATTCGTCCATGACGGCGATATCAAATTCCTCAATATTACGGAGTACGTTAAACTCGGGCATTCCAATTTCGTGCCGGCTTCACCGGCGCTCGAAGAATGGCGACCTCAAATCAAAGAGCAGATCCAGAAGCTGATCGACTCGTTCGAAATTAAATACGGCGTCATCCATCCGGAATACTTCATTTCCCATGATGGGACATTGAATTTCGGGGAAGTAGCAGCACGCGTACCTGGCGGCCACATCTTCGACTTGATCGAACGCGCCTATGGATTCAACGCTTTCCAAGCGCAGATCTTGTGCAGCGACCCGGAGACGACAGCTGAGGAGCTGGAAGAATTTTTCCCGGAAGAAGTCAGCTCGGCTACAGGCTATGCTGGCAGCTTGATGGTGTATCCACGTGTCCGGTTGATCGAGAAATTGGATATTCCTGGAGAATTGAAGAACGATTCTTATTTCGAAAAGCACGATTTGTTCATTCCGGTCACATCCAAAGTGGCGGAACGCGTCGGATTCGGCAACCATTACGGCACGCTGTTCTTCTTCGGGGACAATAGCGAGCGCATGGAAGACTTGCTGAAAACTTATGAGAATTACGATTTCTACCATTAAAAATCTGGGGGTTTATCAATGGCAACTGAAGCATCTACATTAAAAGAAAAATTCGGACAAGCCCTCCGTACGCTAGAAGAAGCAAAACCGTTTGCGAAAAGCATGTACCAAACGGAAGTGTTTCAACTAGCGACGGAACTGGCAGGAACCGACGATGGATTGGCGATGCTTTATGATTACGCAGCTGATTTTGACAAAGCTGGTGTATTCAACGGTGGGCCATGGGCAGAAGCGGAAAACTTGGAGCCGGCATTTGTCGGCGGATCGCTTCATGTCAAAGGGCTCAATTCTGTAGTGGAATTGATGAGCGAGCTGCGCATGCTGTCGATTTCAGAAGCGCAGTATACACATGAAAAAGTGTCGCCGGAAGAAGCCAGCGCTTTCTTGAATGAAGTATTGGCTTTGAACTTGGATTTATTGTTTCCAGCAGAGACCGAAGAAGCACGGGTTGAAGGTGGAGGAGCGCATCTTGAACGCGGAGAACGCCTTTTCCGCTTTCTCGGCGACAAATTGTCTTACCGGGCGGTTGCGCAAAAACTTGTTGAAGAAATCGAGCGGCTGACGGTCCAGCGGCCGATCATGGTCGACCGCATCGTCTCGATGATCGATGCAGCAACGCAGATGGTCGATGAAGACATAGATGACAACACGAAAGATACCTTGCATTATTACGAGCAGGCGGTCACTGCGCCCACTGCGTTAAGTGCACAAGAACCGGACTTGAAAGCTTACCGCAAAAAACTGGTCGATGCAGATGATGAAGCGCTCAAGCAGGAGGCACGTGAATATGCGGCGTCCATGAACAAAACGGGTCTCGTGGCACCGATTGCGGCTATCTATTTGCGCTTTATTAATAGAAGCAAACCGGAACTCATCCCGGAATTCCTGGACTTATCGGAAATGGGCGTAGCCAGTTTTAACGCCAACCAGGAATTGGTGCAAGACATGATCCATTTTGCGGTCTATCCGCAGACGAGCCGCGTCGTTTACGGTTTGTCCCGCATGCTCGACCGCGGCGTATTGACACAAGACCCGATCATTCCAGGCATCCGCAGGCTGTTTGATATCGATATCCGCCCGGAAGTGAAAAAACGGATTTTGCGTCCCGAATTCCGCAAAGGCGGGCTTTCCGGAAATGGCGTGCTTATCGGAGGCGTCATCTCGGTCCTTGGCCAGCCGCTCGGCATCGGCCAAGGCTTGAATCCGACATGCCAATCGGCGCGCGCCATCAGCTTATGGGCGCAGCACGGCATCTCGCAGCTGCTCGATTACGTGGCACGCGCGGTGCGTGAAAACGATATCGACATGATTTTCGAAGGGGAAGAAGTGCATTCAAATGTTATTGAAGACGGCGTCGCCGCAGAAATTCATCACGAGCTGGATCCGGTGTCGAGTGTACTCGTTCCGCATCTCGATAAAATCTATAACGAAATGATGAAGAAAACCTTCCTGCGCGGCGAAGATGGCCATAAATGGGTCAACCCTGAATTTTATGGTGAATGGATCCCGCGTGGATTTGCCAATATCATCGATCCGCTGACAGGCTTTGTGACGGATTACGATGCGTTCGTGCGCTTGTTCTATGCGACGCATCATCCTGAGTACAACGAAGGTTATGAAATGATTTACCCGAACCCTGTCGGCATCTACATTACCAATGTGCACGGTAAATTGCTCGGGCTTCATGCGGTCTCTATCCAGCGCGTTGCAGAAGACCCGGATGAGGAATACCGCATCTATTTCTATAACCCGAATAATGACAGCGGCCAAAACTGGGGGCAGGGAATCGAGACAAGTGTCGCCGGAAATGGCGAACTCGAAGGTGAATCATCCTTGCCGTTCCATCAATTCGTCGCCAGGATGTATGCGTTCCATTACAATCCTTACGAACAAGGCGACACGTATATGGTAGAGGAAAGCGATGTCGACCAAGTCGAAAAATTAGCCCGTGAAAGCTGGGGCCAGACTTATACATGGACGTGAAGACATAAAAAGAAGACCCAGGAAAAGTTCCTGGGTCTTTTGCTGTTTCAATTGTTATGGTTGGTCCTGCACGACGTTTGCTGCTTGCGGCCCGCGATTGCCGTCGATGATATCGAACGAGACGGCTGCGCCTTCTTGTAGCGATCGGAAACCATCACCTTGGATGCCGGTAAAATGGACAAAAACATCATCACCGTTGTCACATTCGATAAAGCCATAGCCTTTTTCTGAATTGAACCATTTCACAATTCCGTGGTGCATGGACCTTCCCCCTAATATTCAGATTGTCGAACCCTCAGCCTTAGAGCCAATGGATGGCTTAACTATACATGATGGTGCATACAAGGTCAATACAGCGATGGGGCGCCGTTTCAGCCTGTTTCACGTTATAATGGGAATAGGACACCTTAAAGGAGAGAATCCATGAATCCCCAAGTAATTGCGGACTGCCGCATGAAAGTAAAAAGCATCTATGAACAGTTTGACGCGAGCCACGACTGGCAGCACATCGAGCGGGTGCTGGAGAATGCCCGCCACATTGCACAGGCAGAAGGCGGCGATCAGGCGCTGATCGAGCTTGCCGTGCTGTTGCATGACGTCTCCGATCCGAAATACAAAAAAGCAGGGGAAGACCCGGAACAAGAAATCCTCGGGCAGCTCGAGCTGTCGGACAAAGAGCGCAGCGACATCCGTTCGATCATCCGGACCGTGTCCTTTAAAGGCGGCACGAACGAGGAACCGCAATCGATCGAGGGCAGAATCGTCCGGGACGCCGACCGTCTCGATGCCATCGGCGCCATCGGCATCGCGCGTGCCTTTGCCTACGGCGGCGCAAAAGGTCGTAAATTATATGACCGGGATGAACAAGCACGCACAGCGATGACTGAAAGCGAATACCGGAACGGCGATACGAGCACCGTAACGCATTTTTACGAAAAGCTTTTGCTGTTGAAAGAGCGCATGGTGACGGATAGCGGAAAGCAAATGGCTGAAGAACGCCACCGATTTATGCTATCCTTTCTAGAGCAACTACAAAACGAAACGGATGGGAAAAAATGAGCCACTTACACGTAACAAACTTAAGCAAATCAGTGGGGGTCAAAACCCTCTTTACTAATGTCGAATTTTCGCTGTACCCGGGAGAACGCGCCGGTTTGATCGGCGTCAACGGCACCGGCAAGTCGACTCTTTTGTCGATCCTGGCAGGAGATCTCGAATCCGACACGATGGAAATGGACCATCCGAAAAAATACCGGATTACCTATTTGATGCAGGAGCCTGAGTTCGATGAATCGCTGACGGTCCTTGAGACTGTCTTCTCCGGCGACTCGCCGCTGCTCGCGCTCAACCGGTCTTATGAAAAAGCGCTGCAAAACATGATCGCCGACTCAGGGTCCGAACAATTGCAGGAAGAATTGATGAAAATCCAGGAAGGCATGGAACGCGAAAATGCCTGGGACATCAACGCCTTGGCGAAAACGGCCTTGACCAAACTTGGCATCGATATGTACGACCAGCAGATCAGCGAATTGTCCGGCGGCCAGCGCAAACGCGTAGCGCTCGCAAAAGCCTTGATCGAACCGGCCGACTTGATCCTTTTGGATGAGCCGACCAACCATTTGGACGCAGGCTCTACGGAATGGCTGCAGGAAACGCTTCTGCGTATGAACAGCGCCATGCTGTTCGTGACGCATGACCGCTACTTCCTCGATGCTGTCTCGACGCATATTTTTGAACTGGCGGATCAGACGATGTATACGCATAAAGGAAACTACGGCGATTACCTGGAAGCGAAAGCCGTTAGAGAAGAAATGGCCGAAGCGACGAAACAAAAGATGCACAACCGTTTCCGCTCGGAGCTGAAATGGATCCGCCGCGGCGCGAAAGCCCGCAGCACGAAGCAAAAAGCGCGCATCCAGCGTTTTGACCAATTATCGGAAGACATTCAATCAACGTCCGATAACACGAGCCTTGAATTATCGATGCAAAGCCAGCGACTGGGCAAGAAAATCATCGAAGGGGAAAACTTGGCCGTTTCCTACGGCGACCGCGAAATTTTCCATTCGTTTGACTTCCTCTTGCAAGGCGGCGACCGTATTGGCATCGTCGGCCCGAACGGTGCAGGGAAATCGACACTTATGAAATTAATCGCAGGTGATTTGGAAGCCACAAGCGGCACGTTGGACTACGGCAGCACCGTCAAGATTGCCCATTTCACGCAGCGTTTACCGGAAATGGACGAATCCCAGCGCATGATCGAATACATCCAGGAAGTATCGAGCGATTTCGAAGCGGAAAAAGGCGTGCGCCTGTCTGCGACTCAAATGCTCGAACGATTCCTGTTCCCGTCGAATGCCCACGGTACCTTGATCGGTAAATTATCAGGAGGCGAGCGCAAGCGCTTGTACTTGCTGAAATTGTTGATGGAAAAACCGAATATTTTGATGCTGGATGAGCCGACGAATGATTTGGATATCCAAACTTTATCTGTTTTAGAGGACTTTTTGGAGAATTTCCCAGGGGTCGTCTCTTTTTCCTTGACCGGATCGCGAAAAAGCTATGGACGCTCGGCAGCGGCACTGTCGACGAGTACCAAGGACTCTATACGGACTGGCTGAAAGAAAAGAAGCCGGTAGTTGAGCCGCAAGCTGTTACTGTGGCAAATGATACACCGGTTGCTGACTCTGCACCGCAGGCACCGGAAAAAAAGAAAAAGATGAGTTTCCTCGAGAAAAAGGAATATGACGGCATACTCGACAAAATTGCGGAAGTGGAAGAGAAAATTGAACAGACCGAAGCACAAATGTCCAAGGCCGGCTCTGACTTTGATAAATTGCAGGAATTGACCGACCAAATCGATGCTTACACCGTCGAATACGACGAATTGATTGAACGGTGGAGCTATTTGCAGGAACTGGCAGAAGCGTAATTTACACAGGAGGGATTATCTTGAAAATAGTAGCGATTGAACCGACTCCAAGCCCGAACACGATGAAAGTGATCATCGACCAGGAATTGCCGTTCGGGAAAAGCCATAATTACAAGGAAGACCAAACAGAAGGCGCACCGAAAGAAGTGCAGGAAATCTTAGAGATCGATGGTGTCAAAGGCGTCTACCATGTGGCAGATTTCCTCGCCGTCGAACGCAATGCGAAATCCGACTGGGAAGGTATTCTTGCGGATGTGCGGCGCGTCTTCGGCGAAGGCAATGGCTCCGAGGAAGAACTCGAGATCGATGAGCATTTCGGCGAAGTGTATGTTCATGTCCAGGAATTCAAAGGCATTCCGTTGCAAGTAAAAGTGTTCGATTCGCAATCGGAAGAGCGCTTTGCGATGCCGGAACGTTTTGTGCAGGCGATGAACAAAGTCATGGATCCAACCGATGAAAACTTCATTTTTCAGCGCAAATGGGCAGATTACGGCGTCCGCTACGGCGAAAAAGAGGAAATCGGCAAAAGCATCGTCGAAGAAATCGAAGCGGCTTACCCTGATGACCGTTTGGAATCTTTGACAAGCAAAACCGAATCGAATGAATCGGCTGGCAAAATCGACAAACGCAGAGTATCGTTGGAAGAATTCGACGCACCGGATTGGGAGACACGCTTCCAATTGCTCGGCCAATTGGTTGAAGCGGATCTCGAGGATTTGCCGCTGTTAGGCAAGGCCTTGGAAGACGATAAAATGTCGATTCGCCGCCAAGCAGCCATCTACCTCGGCGACATCGACGACGAAACGGTCGTACCTTATGCTGAACAGGCGATGAGAGACAAATCGTGGGCGGTCCGGCGCACAGCTGGCGACACCATCAGTGACCTTGGCTTTGTCGCGTTTGAACCAATCATGATCGAAACCTTGAAAGACAAAAACAAGCTCGTGCGCTGGCGTGCCGCGATGTTCTTGTATGAAACCGGGACGGAACGAGCGCTTCCGGCATTGAAAGATGCGGAAAATGACCCTGAGTTCGAAGTGAAGCTTCAGATCAAGATGGCGATCGCCCGCATCGAACAAGGCGAAGAAGCGCGCGGCTCGGTATGGAAGCAAATGACCGAAGCCCGCCAGACGATGAAAGACAATAAGTAAGAAACAAATGTTTCCCGCCTGCTTCCTTGAGGTAAAGAGCAATACGACGCTTTACTTGGAGGAGAGAAAATGGTGAAAAATAAACAAGTGTATTCAATAGAAGTCCTTTGCCGCGGCAAATACGAATCATGGGAATTCGAAAAAGAAGAAGAGCGCGACAGGTTTTATGAGTCGGTGAAGAAAAAATTCGCTGATCACGCGTTCGAACAAGAACCGACAGATGTGGAAGATACCGAAATCCTGCAGCTGAGCGCCAATTCGATGCATATCGACGACGAAGGCGAAGTGGACCAGAAAATGCACTATGACTGGTTTCATTATGATAGTTTTGGAGATATGTTGTCGTATATCAACGGGCAATATAAGAATAAATAAAAGGTAACTACGAAAAAAAGT
>NZ_JAPEHT010000013.1 GCF_028823615.1 Planococcus sp. A6 | reverse complement strand
GCTTATGTGTATCCACTTTCTTGTTACCGGATGCACAAAGTTGATAAAAGAATTAGGCGCCAGCCCAGACTCTTTATCTGATCCTTCGACTTCAACCTGTATAACGTTCCCCACAGACACCGTTTCTTGATTGACATTTATACCTGATAAGACTGGGGCAGTTACATCTTCTATTGCGTATATTTTATTATTAATATTTAAAGAAAAAGCAAGGGTAAATATTAAAATGTAAAGAAATATTTTCATACATAATTTCCTCCTAAATTACTCAGTACTTAAAAATCAAAACACACTTACAGATTAATGTATAAATTATAGGAAATACAATATTATTAATAATTAAATTGTAAATAAAAAACAATTTTTTATTGCTATTAACATAATTTTTATTCCATAAAAAGAGTATTTTTTCACGCGTATTTTGTATTTTCTAGCCTATAATTATCATATACGAAGAAAATATAGAAGTGAAGGATTTTTTAGCTATATTTATCATTGTGTTATTTTTGTCAAATAAGTAAAACATTAAATTTATATATACTGTGAAATCTTTTTTTAAAAAATGTAGTATTTGTCAGTTAATTTATTTTGTTTTCCAATATTATTTCAATGAGTATTTTTAAAGAGACCGCCGCCCAAACCTTGAACTGAGCCTTAAATGGTAGATACTTCAAAAAGTTTTTACCATTTGGTTGTCTTTCTAATTTCGGACCCCGATACTGAACATATCTACTGGAACTGGAGAGATTGTCATGATTAAAATCATCTTTAACAAACATTAATGCGGCATAATGCGAACGAAACGGACAAGCAAATTAGATGCGTATATGCCCTACCTACTTCAACGGATTCGAGAAGGAACCACCAATTGTGTTGTGCTTTTCGAGGAGATCCAGGCATAAGGGTTTAAGGGAAAAAGTACGATCTTAAAAGATTTTGTGCAGCCGCACTGGGAACAAACGAAGAAACAGGCGCCCCGACACTTTGAGACGCCACCTGGCCAACAGGCACAAATGGATTCATTGGGCAGAAGTCGGGTTATACGAAGTCGATGGCCGCCTTCAAAAAATCTATGCGTTTTTGATGGTATTGGGGTATTCCCGAATGAAGTACATCGAATTTACAACTGATACGAAATTGGAAACCTTAATGAAATGCCACATGAATGCCTTTGCCTATTTCAACGGTATTCCGAATCAAGTTCTCTATGACAATATGAAAACGGTTGTTATCCGGCATACACCGGCAGAAATTCGCTTCAATCAAAATTTTGAAGACTTTCTCGCTTACTACGGTGTCACACCCAAAGCGTGCAAACCCTATCGCCCCCAAACGAAAGGGAAAGTCGAACGAACGGTCGATTACATGAGACGTAACTTCTTTCAACGCCGGCATGAACCGACACTTGAAGCGTTGAACCAGGACATGCGCAAATGGCTGGATCAGACCGCAAACAAGAAAAAGAATGAAACGACCCAGGAACCGCCGGTTCAGCGCTGGCAAAAGGAACAATCTTTTCTACAGGCTTGGGGAACGAAGGAGTTGTTCCCGACCACGCATTGGGAAATGCCTGAAGTCAGTCGCGATTGTTTCGTCTCCTACTTGGGGAATAAGTATTCCGTTCCGTTTCGATATGCTGTAACCGCTAGAATAAAGTGAACAGTTTTTGCTCATTTCGATTGAACACTTTTCGCCCAATCAATTCTTTCCTATAAACTGATTTTATCAGCTTGTAGGAGGAACATCATGGAGGAAAAGTTAATGGTATATCTAGAAGTTCATCAATTGAAAAAGCAAAGATTGAGGGTGGCACAGATCGCCAAAAGATTAAAGATTTCACGCACCACGGTGTAAAAATATCTGGAGATGACGTTTGAAGAGGCAGTAGAAGAATTTGAACCAGGTGACCGAAAGAAGAAGTTGGATCCCTACCGGGATTGGATCGTGAATTGGTTGAAGGAATTCCCTTCCCTAAGCGGAGCTCAAGTATATGATTGGCTGCAAGAAAAGTTTCCCGATATCAATGTTGGAGAGAGTACAGTGCGCCGTTATGTCAATGAGGTAAGAGAGCTGTATCAGATTGAAAAGAAAGAAGAGCCACGTGAATACGAGTCAGTCGATGAACTGCCGCCAGGAAAACAACTGCAGGTAGATTGGGGCCAGACGATTCAAAAGGATACACACGGAAAAGAAGTCCGCCTTTACTTTATCGCCTTTGTGCTAGCACATTCTCGTCAGAAATATACTTGGTGGTTCAATCGACCATTTACGACAGCGGATACGATACGTTGCCATGAGCTGGCGTTTAAGTACTATGGCGGTATAGCAGAAGAAATCGTCTATGACCAAGACAATCTCATCGCTGTCAGTGAAAATGCAGGAGACCTGATCTTAACTGCAGCGTTCCAACAATATATCCAACAAAGAAAGTTCCGCGTGTATTTGTGTAGGAAGGCAGATCCGGAATCCAAAGGAAAAATCGAGAATGTTGTAAAATACGTCAAGAACAACTTCGCAAAAAATCGCGTGTATTCGACGCTGGAGGATTGGAACGACCGCAGCCTGAACTGGCTGGAGCGAACCGGAAATTACAAGGTTCATAACACGACAAAAAAGAGACCTTACGAAGTGTTCCTCCTGGAAAAGCAACACTTACGCAAGATCTCTGACCCACTTTCTTTCGAAAGCAACTATACAGAAAGTATAACAAGGAATGTCCGTAAGGACAATACGGTGCATTTCCGTTCTAATCGGTATTCTGTACCACTCGGCACCTATACGAAACTAGCAAATGTCCGTTTACACATGGCGGATAACTTACTCAAAATCTGCGATCCGTCTACAGGTGAGGTGATCGCTGATCACACCATTTCCCTAGAGAAAGGTCGTCTGATTAAAAATAGAAACCATTCCCGTGAGCGTTCCACGTCGCTCGAAGGGATGAAACAGGAATTGATCACACTCCTTGCCCATGACAAGGCGAAAGACTACATAGAAAAGATCAGTGCAGACTATGGGCGGTATCGGCGAGACCAGTTTGCGCTGATCAAGAAAGTGACGCAAGAGAATGCCGAATGGGCTCATTTGGCGCTTGAAAAGTGTATAAATGAAAATCTTTTTAGCGCAAATGCCTTTCGAGATGTCGTCGACTTTCTTCGTCGGACGAAGTCAGACCAGCCAATGAAACTTGAGGAGAACAGGAAACTCAAGGTCGATATAGCCGTACAGACCCGGGACATGGATGAATACCTCCAATTGATGGGAGGGAAACGTATTGAGTAAGAGTGTTACAGATATTCAGCAGTCCTTTCGCCAATTGAGGTTGGCTGAGACGGCCACGGCCCTTCCGGACCTTCTCCGGAAGGCGGAACAGAAATCATGGACCTACTTAGAGTTTTTAGAACAATTGACAGCTTCCGAACTTGAAAAGCGAGAAAAGAAAAGCATTGAGAAACGACTGAACTGGGCAAGGTTCCCGTACCATCGGCCACTCGATCTCTTTCGGATTGAAGAACAGGAAGCTATCACCGAACGGCAATTAAAACAGTTGCTTGAATATGAGTGGCTTGAACAAAACTACAATCTCATCCTGCTTGGACCGCCAGGTGCAGGAAAGACACTACTATCGGTAGGACTTGGTATCGAAGCCATCAACAGAGGGTTTCAAGTATATTTCATCACGATGGGAGAGTTAATTCAGTTACTCAAGACCGAAGAGTATGTAAATAAATCGAAAATCCAATTGAAGCGCTTGCGCGCTTCCGATCTTGTCATTATTGATGACATCATGTACATGGCTATGGATCAGCGAGAAGCTACCCTTTTCTTCCAACTGATTCATCAACTTTATGAGCAGTGTTCGTTGATTTTGACATCTAACCGAAGTCCTGAGGAGTGGACGGAGATTGTAGGAAATGAGGGAATGATGACGGCAATTTTGGATCGTCTATTACACCGAGTAGAAGTCATCCATATGAACAATGAGAGCCATCGATTGAAACATCAACAGAAAATTTTTAAAGAGTAAAAAGTGTCCAGCGTAAATGAGCAAAATATGTTCAATTGGTATTGACGGTTACATATGCCGGTCATCAAGTGAAAATCAAGGTGAAGCTGGAGAAGCAATTGGAGATTTTTGATGAAGTGGAATGCATTGCGCAACACCCGATTCTTTCGGGTGAAACACGTACTCATGTCCGCTTTGAACATTACGAGGGGATACAGGAGGCAAAAGAAAAAGAGCGAAAACAACAGAATCCCATCGGTTTGGCGACCCAGGATTCAAGCATTTTCACTCCTTACGTTGAAGCACGTTCCCTCGCAGCTTACGCCGCCTTTGAAGGAGGTGATTTCGAATGAAATCCCTTCTGGAAGAACGGCTTCATCAGCTGAACTGGTCGCATACGGCCAGTCAGCTCGATGATTTGGTCGAGAACGCTTCTACCCATAATGTATCATATTTCGACTTTTTACACACGGTCGTTTCCGGAGAATGGGAACACCTAGAATCCGCCGAGTTGAGCCGAAGAATTCACCGGGCGAAACTCCCTTACACCAAAACCATCCATGATTTTGATTTGGCATTCCAACCGAGTCTTAACGAGCAACGTATCAACAAAACACTGACCTGTCGGTACATTGCGAATGACGAAAATCGACTTCTCCTGGGACCGCCAGGTGTCGGCAAGAAGCATCTGGCAATCGCTTTTGCATTGGAAGCTCTCACCCAAGGCTATAGTGTCCTCTTCCTTACCGCAGCCGATTTGGTTGCGGAGTGTCACAAGGCCGAGGCCAAAGGGACGGTCTCCCGTCTTATCAAGAAATGGACACGACCGGATTTGATCGTGTTGGACGAAGTCGGCTACTTTCCGTTTGACGAGTTCTCAGCGAATATTTTTTTCCAAGTCATCTCGAAGAGATATGAGCACGGCGCGATGATCTTAACCTCAAACAAATCATTTATCGAATGGGGAAAGGTCTTCGGAGATGATGTCCTAGCCACAACCATTTTCGACCGTCTGCTTCACCATTCGGTGACCTTTAACATCAAAGGTGATTCTTATCGCCTGAAGGAAAAGAAAAAAGCCGGGATTTATCCGGCTCCCCCACCGGCAAAGTAGCTCAAGTGGGGAATTTTATTCCGGCTATGATGGGGGAAATTAAACCGGCGTTGACAACTAGAAAGCATTGACGCATTGACGCATTGATGAATCGACACATAACCCAAAACATCTCCTGTAAGGGCAAGTGCCTCGACAGCGCCATGATTGAGAACTTCTTCGGCATTCTCAAGATAAAGATAAAGCTCCTCTACCTGCAGGAATTTGAAAGCGCGAAGTATTTTTACCAGGAACTGGATGGCTATATGGTTTATTACAAACAGAAACAACTGAAATCTAAATTAAAAAAACATGAGTCCGGTTGAATACCGGACTCATGCGCAACAAGCTTCTAGAATTTTTTGTCTATCTTTTTTGGGTCAATTCATACGGAGTATTGGATTTTTTAATGTATTCCCGTGTTTTCAAGATATGCATCAAATAGATCATGGAAACATAGTAAACTTGAAATCTTTGCTGAACAGTATATACACCCAGTGCAACTGACAGGTGCGGGAAATATTGATGCTGCGATGCCATCAGTCATATGAATGGCAGCTTTTTACTGGACAAGGGTATCCAAGCAAAAAAATGATCCTAGTTGTACTTTACACTTCCAGTAGTTCCTATACACCCCTTATGTTCGGAACAATTATGGGTAACTCAATACCTCACAATTATGACTGCACTAAAAACCTGCTCCCTTATTATTGGACCAGGCTTTTTTAGCATGTATTTATTGGTTACAGACTGATTTATCTAAGACACAAAGGCGCGGATTTTTCAGATAATATCAGATAATTACTCTATTAGTTTTTTAACTATTTTAGCTGGATTTCCTGCAGCTATACTATAAGGGGGTACATTTTTGGTTACAATAGAGCCCGCACCAACAATCGCGCCTTTACCAATATTCACACCTGGTAATATAATTGCACGAGCACCAATCCAAACATTATCCTCAATTACAACTGGTTTTGATTCAGTTTTACCGTGAAAGCTTAAACTTTTCTTATCAAAATAATGATTTGTTGAATAAATTAAACATTCGGGGCCCATCATAACATTTTTTCCGATCACAACGTCCCCTAAAACGCATTTAACTCCTATACCCGAATTATCCCCTATTTTTAAAGAATTTTGAATAATAGAACCTCTTTCAATATTAACATTTTCCCCTATCTCCTCCACTACTCTTGAGGCACAGAAGTACCTAAACTTTTTTCCCACATCTCCTAAGGGATAATATGATGTGGGAAATAATGATCCTACGGTAAACAAAATGAGTTTCCACATCTTTTTTCTCATAAAATACTCCTTAAAATAATTAGTTCAATCCTTTGAAAAATCTGTTTTCTCTACTATTAATTCGACTAATAAGAAATCTAGCAGATTATCGATATCAATTGATTTAGTATGAGACATAATATATGCATAGCTGTACTCACTATAAAGATTGTGGTTATCACTAATTTGACTGGTCTCAATAATATAGATAGCACCGTTCAACTGGTAATATTTAGGTAGAGATTGTCTGTTTTTATCGATTAAATCTTGGGAAATAAAGCTTTCTAAGGAAAGATTCTCTGGCAAAGTATTTGTCCATAATGGAGAATGTTGTGTTTCACATACCGATATAATAGTTTTAGCTTTTTTTGTCTCTAGCATTGCATATGCGCCTTTTATATCCTCTGCATCTCTTAAAGGTGAGGTGGGTTGCAGTAAGCAAACAGTATCATAGTTTTGACCTTTCTGCTTGTAAAATTTTAAAATATCATTAACTACATCCCAAGAAGAGGTCGTATCCTTTGATAGATTCATACTTCTTAAATATGGTATTTCAGCGCCATATTTTTGGGCTATTGCTGCGTATTCTTCTGAATCTGTGGAAACAATGATTTTATCAAAAACACCACTATTTGTAGCTGCTTCAATAGTATAAGCCATTAAAGGTTTACCATTTAGAAGTTTAATATTCTTATTTTCCAGTCCTTTAGATCCGCTTCGAGCCGGGATCACAGCTATATGTTTCATTTCTTTACCTCACAATCATAAAATTGCTTTTGTAAATTCATTTTTTTTGATAATAAAAACTCTGTAAGTACTTTTACAATTTTCTCAGAACTTTTTCCATCGCCATATGGATTAATAATATATTTCATTTCCGCTTGAACTCTCGAGGATTTTGCTGTATTAATAGCTTTACTGATTGAGTTGGTGTCCGGTTTACAGTTTATTACGCTTTCAGCTTGCAAACGCCCTTTTTGTCGATCACCTATGTTAATTGTGGGAACATTAAAACTAGGGGCTTCAATTAATCCGCTCGACGAGTTTCCAATAACCATGTTAGAATATTTCAATCCACTTAAATAGGACTTCATTCCTAACGACGTATAAGCTATTGCATTTTTGTTTTTAGTGCAATATTCATCAATTAACTGATTTATTATCCGACCATTTGCATCAGCATTTGCTTTTGTAAAAATAAATTTCATGTCTTTTTGTTTTTCACAAGCTGCGAGTAGAGCCATGGTCTGTTCTTTTGAATGATTCGCCTCTAAGGTAACTGGATGAAAAGTAACCATTGCATATGGTTTATCTAACTTAAACTTAATGGCAGACTCCAGCTCAACTTTTGTTAACAATGATTGATTTAAGATGTTCTCTATTCCCAAAGCACCTACAGTAAAGACGCGATTAGGATTCTCACCTAATTGAATCACTCTATTTCGATATGTGTCAGTACTTGTGAAGTGCAAATAACTAATTTTGGTAATGGCATGTCGAATGGATTCGTCTATTGCACCTTCGGTAGTTTCACCACCATATAAGTGAGCAATTGGGATTTGCTGATTCATTGCAGCTATACAAACAGCTAAAGTTTCGTATCTATCTCCAAGAACAACCAAAAGATCTGGTTGAGTACGTTGAAAGTAATCGGCGAAACTTATTAATGCTAACCCCATTGATTTAGTAATCGCTGCTGGAGTATCTGCACTTACCAGCATGTCGATTTTTGTATCTATTTCAATCTTATCTTTCTCTATCTCTTGATAAGTATGGCCAAATTCTGGTGATAAATGAGCACCTGTAACAGCAATTTTTATATTAAATTCACTTTTATCCATTAATTTATCGATAACTGGTTTAAGAATACTATACTCAGCACGTGTTGCAGTTAGTATACAAATTGTATTCACCATTCAATCAACTCATCTTCTTCAAAGTTTTGTTTTGAAGTTTGCCCTATAATTTCGAACCAATTCATTGGACTAATACCTTTACCAGGGCGTTTAACAGTCAAGTTTTCCTCTGAAAATTTTTCCCCTTTCTCTATTCGTCTACTTGCTACCAGACTTTTACGAGCAATTTCAATATTTTTCATCTCAGAAGGAGTAGGTTTTTTTTCAAAATTGCCTAAGGCTTGCTCAATATTCCTAATAGCTTTTACCATTGCCTTGAATTCTTCAGGCTCGAGACTAGCTTTATGATCTGGCCCTTCCATCTGTCGATCTAAAGTAAAGTGCTTTTCGATAACAGTTGCTCCCATAGCGACAGCAGCTATTGCAACCTCTATTCCATTGGTATGGTCTGAGTAACCAACTGGAAGATTAAATTCTTTTTCGATTGTTTTCATTGCATTTAAATTTACATCCTTATAAGGAGCGGGATACTCAGTTGTACAGTGTAATACTGTTATATCTTCTGTACCATACTTCCGGAGAACCTCAAGCGCAGCTTCAATCTCTACTATATTACTCATTCCAGTTGAAAGAATGACAGGCTTTTTTAGCTCTGCAATTTTAACTAAGTATGGAAGATTATTAATATCCCCAGAAGGAATTTTCCATATCTTCATGTTTAAACTATCTAAAAAATTGATACTTTCTAAATCAAAGCCAGTCGACAGAAATTCAATCCCCAACTTTTCACAATAATCATTAAGATCAATAAAATCCTCGAAAGATAACTCCAGTCCTTTGAGCATATTAAATTGGCTCTCAACTTTATTCATATTCAGTTGTTGATAATTTGCTGTTTTTGCTTGTCTAGTGACTATATTTTTTGCTACAAACGTTTGGAATTTTATACAGTCCGCCCCTGCTTCTATAGCTTTATCTACAAGTTTCTTTGCAAGTTCTATATTTCCATTATGATTTACGCCAGCTTCAGCTATAATATATGTTTTCACTCTCTATCTCTCCTTACAAGGATTTCCATAAGCTATTGATTTTGAAGAAATATTTGTCACAACAACACTTCCCATTCCAATTATACTGTCGGGTCCGATAGTAATTTGTTCTCGTACAACACTGTTCGCCCCGATGTGGGTATTTTTTTTAACACTAACATCTCCACAAAGTACAGATCCCGGAGCAATGTGAACGAATTCTTCAACGGTACAATTATGCTCAATAATTGAGGCTGTATTGATAACACTACCTTTCCCTATAGAACTACCTGCATTTATTACAGCATTCTTTCCTATAAAAACTCCTTCACCAATTTCACTGTATGGGCTTACGATGGCTGAAGGATCAATAAAAGAAGGTAATTTAAAATTTAAATCTTCAAGTAAACATACAAGCTTTTCTCTTAGGAAATTATCGCCAATTGTAACACAAGCTGAATTATAGCCTTTTTCACGTAGTTTCGGAAGATCTTCATCAGTTCCTGAAATTGAATATTTCAAAACTTGTTGACCTAATAACTCTTTTCTGTCAATTATACGGATGTCTGTATACTCATTCAAGGACATAATACTATCTAACACTGAAATACAATGCCCCCCAGCACCCAGCAGTAATAGTTTTTTATTCATTTTTTTCGAGTCTCTTTCTCATATTTTCCATCTCATCAATTTGCCCCATATCTAACCATGCGTGTTCGCTTATTGGATATACGCCTATTTTATATCCCTTTTTCTTATAACCCTCTATTATATCTGGAAATCCTATGTACATATCGTGTTCCATTTCATCAATTATTGATGGTTCTACAATATACATGCCAGTATTAGTAAAGAAAGAAATTTCAGGTTTTTCTTTCATCTTATCAATTTCACCTAATTCGTTTATTTCAACTACACCATAGGGAATTTTGATATTTTTTAATGAGCACACCATCGTGATTAAATTTTTTTCTTTTTTATGATAAGAAAATATCTTTTCATAATCTTCTTCTATAAGAATATCGCAGTTAGTTAATATAAATGTGGAATTAATTTTTCCTTTTAATAAACTGAGTCCTCCCCCCGTACCTAGTGGTATTTCTTCATCTTCATAATTAACCTCATATTTATTATTGTTTTCGTTGAAATACGCTTTAATCATATTTTTTTTGTGATTTACAATTAAATGAAATTTCTCACTTCCATTATCATACAAACGGTTCATAATATGTTCTATTATCGGAATTTCTCCGATTGGAATTAGAGGTTTGGGTAAAATTTTAGTATAAGGATAGAGTCTTGTACCCAATCCTCCTGCCATAATAACGACAGGAACATTCAATCTCTTTTTTTCATTTATCTCCTCGCTGTTCCATAAAATAATAGAAATTATTTCACCACTATCATTTAAAACTGGAAGTGCTTCGACACCATATTTCTTCATAATTTCTTTTGCAATGTTTTGGTCTTTTTGATATACAAATTTGGGTTTATAGTTTGCTATGTCCAAAACCTTAGCATCGAGGCTTCCTTTTTTTAAAATCCATCGTCTTATATCGCCATCAGTAATAGCTCCCACAAAGCAATTATTTCTTGTTACAAAAAGAACCTTCTTTGCCACTTGATCGAGTTGTTCCATAGCTTTAAGCATGGTAGTTTTATCATCAATCAAAAATTCTTTTATATTCATAATTTTTCTCTCCTTCTAGAGTATCCATTTACTCAAAATCTAAACTTTCCAATACTCTGAGAATTTCTTTCTGAGATAAATTTGAACTGCAGGGAATATTTAACACACTTTCTAAATAATGATATGCTTTTTCAATTTTATAAGATTGGTTATTAATATATGGCTTCTGTTGATGAATTAATCCCCAGATTGGTCGTACTTGAATTTTCTTTTCGGCTAAATACTTAATTAAATGGTGCCGGTTCATTGGATAATCTTTATTTACGACCATAGCATAAAACCAGTAGTTTGATCGTATATCTGTTCGATGTTGTAACAATGACAAATTTTGAATTTGACTAATTCCTTCTAAGTATATTTTGAAATTCATAGTTTTAGTACTAATAAATTCTTCGAGCTTTTCAAGCTGAGCTAATCCCAAAGCTGCTTGTAAATTAGTCATTCGATAATTATAACCCACTTCATCATGTGTATAATAAAGGTCATCGCTTTTTGCTTGAGTAGTTAGATGCTTTGAGAGAGTTAGAAGCTTTTCATCATTTGAAACGATCATTCCTCCGCCACCAGTAGTCATGATTTTGTTGCCGTTAAAAGAAAAAACTCCAATATTCCCAACTGTTCCAGCATACATCCCTTTATAACGTCCATTCAGATAATAAGAGCCCAACGCTTCTGTAGCGTCTTCGATTACTGTAAGGTTATAACTGTTTGCAATACCATTTATTTTCTCCATATCACATAAATTTCCAAACACATGTACGACTACAATAGCTTTGATATGTTTTGAAGTTATTTTATTAATTAGTTTATTGTCTTTAAATACACATTCTTTCTCGCAAAATTCTTTCAATTTATCAGGATCCATACAAAGTGTATCATCACAATCCATAAATACAGGGTCCGCACCTAAATATTTAACTGGATTGACTGCTGCTATAAACGTAAGAGTAGGTACGATTACCTCATGTAATTCTGTGACGCCACATACCTGTAGCGCAATATGCAAACCTGAGGTACCACTTTGGCAAGAAACAGCGCCTTTAGCATTTACATATGCCGCTATTTTTTGTTCAAACTCTTCGATATAAGGACCACCTGTTGAAACCCACTCCGTCTTAACGGCGTGGGTTATATAGTTTAATTCATTCCCATTTAGATTTGGTACAGATAGGGGAATAAAATTTTCACTCATTTTAACCCCTCCTTAAATATTGTATATATCTGTTTTATATTTTGAGATATTCTCTTTAAAGAATTCTATAGTTTCGGCAATTCCTTCTTCAAATGTATAATTTGGAGACCAATTTGTTAATTTTTTTATTTTTTCATTTGATCCTAATAAGCGATTAACTTCACTATTTTCAGGTCTTAATCGTTGTTCATCACACACAATATTAGCTTTAGGATTGATTTGTCTAATTAATTCTTCTGCCAGTTGACCAATTGAAATTTCCTGTTGTGTCGCAATATTAATTTCTTCACCAATTGTATTGGATTCCTTTGCAATCTCTATGAATCCTGATACTGTATCTTTCACAAAATTAAAGTCTCTTGTAGGACTCAATGAACCAAGTTCAATTTCAGTTTTACCCTTCAAAAGCTGCGTAATAATTGTAGGAATTACTGCTCTAGCTGACTGTCGCGGCCCATAAGTATTAAATGGTCTTACAATTGTTATTGGCATATTAAAACTACGATAAAATGATTCTGCTAATCGATCTGCCCCTATTTTTGTAGCTGAATATGGCGATTGTCCCTGATAAGGGTGTAGTTCATCTATCGGTACATATTGAGCAGTTCCGTATACTTCCGATGTCGAGGTAACCAATAACCTTGACGTATCAAGTTCTCTTGCAGCCTGCAGAACATTTAATGTCCCCTTTATATTAGTGTCTACATATGTATCTGGAGAATGGTAACTAAATGGAATTGCAATTAAAGCTGCTAAGTGATGAACTTCATCCACCCCTTTCATAGCCTCTCTAACCCCATTAGGATCACGCACATCTCCACTAAAGATTTCGATTTCGTTTAAAGTGCTTTTGGGAATACTGTCTAACCAGCCCCATGTATTAAATGAGTTATAATTAACGAAAGCTTTTACTTCATGGCCTTGCTCAATTAATTTTTCAGTTAAATGACTACCAATAAAACCATCTGCACCTGTAACTAGAATTTTCATTTTTTTAACTCCTATCATATTTTTTCTGCTTACTAGCGATATAAATTAATATTGTACGAATTATTTCTGAAAGTAATGTTGAAATAACCGCACCAATAATACCTATATATGGAATTAAAGAAAAGTTTACTACAATATTGGTGATAGCAGCAATTGTACTGCTGGTAGCAATAGCTCCAGTTCGGCTATCATAGAATAATTTTGCAACAGGGATATAATAAATACCTTTTATCATGTTTGCTATCAGAAGTGCTGGTAATAACCAGACTGCATTAATAAAGTCTTCACCGACTAGTAATCTCGTAGCAATCATTGATATAGGAATAGCTAATATACCAGTACAAAATATAATAATTTTAAATATTTTCAGTATCTTTTCCGCTTCTAACACTTGGTTATCCTTCATCAGTTTAATATACCTAGGCACTAATGCACTGTTTATACTCTGATAAAAAATGATTAAAACCATTGAAACTTGCACAGCAACAGCATATACACCAATATCTGTTAGAGATACAAACTTCTCTAAAATAACTCTATCTGAGGATTTGATAATCCAACCACTTGCTACATGTGGTAGTAAGGGTATGCTAAATAACAAACTTAATTTGATGAAATTATAATTTAAATTAAACTTTAAATATTTAAACTGGCTAGATACTAATATAAGTACCGCTATAAAAGTAATTAAAAACTGAGAGAGCAATACTTTTTCTATACCTAAATCTTTAATTACAATGATATACACATTAAGTACCATGATAGAAAGCGTGATCAAAAAATTCGCAAGAACGAACATTCCCGCTCGTTCTTGTGCTCTTATTAAAGCAAACGGTAAGGCTAATAAAGCATTGCTCCAAGATAGAGCAACCATTAATATAAAATATGGATCAATTGGAATTATACTAAATAACAGACTTCCAATTTGATTTTTTAATGTAATTAAAAGAAAAGAAAGTGTGGTTGAAAAAATTATAACAAATAAATAAATAGCCCCTAAATACTCACGCTGTTCCTTAGAATTTTCCACATACTCGAAATAAAACCTTGTAACTGCTCCATGAAGTGATAGCAATAAAAAAACTTGGAACATTCCTACCAATGTCGTTATTGTACTTAAAGTGCCGTATTCTGAAGGCGTTAAATAATTTGTATAGATAGGCAGCATTATAAAACCTATTAACGGGGTCAACATCGATCCGACAGTATACAAAATTGAATTCCTAAGAAATATACTTTTTTTCATCCTTTTTCTCATCAGATAGTCTTTCTCAATATCTTCAGATTACTTTCTAACTCATCATAGGTACCCACCATTTTAGCCTCGTATATTTCTCTCAACTTATCCAAAAGTTTATCATCCTTAGATTCCCGGAAAAATAATTTATACAATGATAGAACTTGTATATTGTACCAATGATTAATATAATGACAACTCGAAGAAGAAACATGAAGTACAGCATCAATTCTTATAGATAGAGGTACTAATTCTGCAGGTAAATAACTTTTTTTATAAACAGTAACATTTTCACTTTTTTCAAATTTTTCATATTTATTTTGTTTTTCACCTGGATGGGGTTTTAATAAAAAATTATATTTTTTATTTTCTTGAAAAAAATAATATAATTCATTTAGCACCTCTGACTCTTCTTCTATGGTTAAAATACCTAATTCGGAAAAGGGTTGAGAAATGTACATAATCGTAATTTTAGAATCATCTATTTCAGGTAATGAAAAATTTTCAACTTCCTCAAAATAACTTAGTACTTTATTAATCCTAGTTAAATTGAAGGCATTAAAGTTTAGTTCCTTTATTTTTTTATCTTTCTTAACTTCCTGCGGCAAACTATTTGGTGAAGTTGCTAATATAGTATCAACTTTCGAATTGATTCCAAGTGATAAGATTTTTTCTTTAGGATATTCAAATAATATTCTCTTAATAATATTTTCTTTTTCTATTAACCCTTTTTTATAAACACTCGTATATAATCCTAATCCATCCTCTAATAATGTAACCTCTTTCCCCATATTTTCAGCATACTCAATTAAAGTTTGGTTTACAAAATCATAATCTTTAAAAACATACAATTCTTTGAAGTCACTTTCCTCCAAAAAATTTCTAGTTGAAATTATGACATTTTTGTTTTCAAGCAATTTCAATAACTTGTTTTGACTTTTACTTTTTTCAAAAAAAATATATCCTTCAATATCTTTATCTTTTTTTAATATATCTTTTAATTTAGAATTTTTCGAGTAGCAAATAACTTTAACGTTATTTAGATTATTAGAAGTAGTATAAAATTTCATAATCATATAGTGAAAAAAGGTATTAATAGAAAAAACATATATTTTATCCAATTATTTTAGCTCCCTTTGGATTAGGTTAATATAGCGTTAAGTCATCTATAGTTTTCCGTATATTTCTACTAATTTCTCCACATTCTTGCCCCTGTTAAATTTCTTTTCTACGAATTTTCGTCCTTCTATCCCCATACTTATTCGTATTTCCTCATTATTTAATAAGGAACTTACTGAAGAAACTATACTTTTAATATCTTTAACCGGAATCAATATGCCGTTTTTCTCATTTATAATTTCTCCATTCCCGCCCACATCTGTAGCTATAACAGCTGTCTCGCACCCTAATGCTTCAACCACTACATTGGGTAATCCTTCACTATAAGATGGTAAGACTAATATTTCTGAAGCATTATACCAGTCTTTCAATTCTTTATATGGTACCTTCCCTGGAAAATGTATATATTTTCCTAATCCATTCTTTTCCACATACTTTTTTAGTGATTTTTGTTCTTTTCCATTACCAATCATTATTAATCGAATATTTTTTTCATTCTTGCTCAATACTTCAATACTTTTTACTAATTCCCAAACACCTTTTTCTTTAATCAATCTTCCAACAAACAAAATTATTTTTTCTTTTTCATTAAATTTTAAAGTGTCTTTGATTGCTTGAACACTTTTCTCATTTTTTACAAAGCTATCTATATCGATTCCATTATATAGAACATCAAGATTTACATCTAAATTATAATCTTCTTTTACCTTATTTTTTAATGCTTCACTTACACAAAAAACTTTTTCAGAAGATTTCAAGACCGTATTAGTGTATTCTTTAGCTTTCTTGCTCTTGTTAGGATAAGTATATATATCGCTGCCCCTCAGAGTCGTAAGTAGAGGAATACTAAGCATATTTGCTAATTCAACACCTGCAATTCCAGCAGGTGTTGCCCAATGGCTATGTATTAGATCGGGTTTATTTATATTCTCAGAATAGTAACAATTTATTACAGCTTTAATATAAGAATTTACTGTAAAATTGTAGCCCATTTTTTTTGGAATCAATACATATTTCGGATAATATATATCTATTCCGTCGATATGATCTGAATTTTTGTAGGAAGGCATGCCCCCCTGGCTTAAGAATGGAAATTCGAAAACTGGATTAATAACTGTAATTGAATAGCCATAATCCTTAGCTACTTTTAACTGCTCATGAACAAATATTCCACTGTTCATATTAGAAGCATTCGGATAAGAATTAGTAATAACTAAAATTTCTTTCATTTTTTCTCCTTCATTTTCTTTAAGTATTTGCGTTTACATCTTTTTCGTCAACTTTACTTAAATTATAAATTATTAAGAAAATCAACAAACCTTGCCACCAATATTTATAGTAGATAATATCATTACCAAACCCTAAGAAAATAAAAATTAATATTAATGATAGTAAAGCGAACTTTTCTTTCTTATTATTTAAAGCCACTTTTAACATTTCAGCTATAAAAACGATCCATATAATTAATCCTACGACTCCTAATTCAACTAATAACAAAATATAAGTATTATGAGGTGCTAATCCAATGTTGTAAACTTCTGCATACTTAAATGTCGCTCCACCAATTCCATTTCCCACTAATATAGATGCATCTAGTATGTTAATATAGTTTTCCCATATCACAGTCCTCCCAGAAGTAACACTGTTAAGATTTCCACTAAATACTTCTGACATTTTCCTTATATTATCTAACCTCTCAAAGAGATGTAGCTTCACTAAAAAATAGAGAGAGGTGCTTGTAATAATCACAAGTAAAAAAAGGTTTTTTACTCTATTTAAAAAAAAGACTTTTCTTGCCTTCGACCTTTTCCCCAATCTTTCCTTAATAAATAAGTATATATACGCTGATACGAAAGAAAACATCAATGCGAGTATTGAGTTTCTTCCTTGAGTCATCATTAATAAGATTATCATTATGATTACAGAGATGGATAACAGTATCTTCGATTTAGTAGTTTCATACTTGTAAAGAACTGAGGATGAGACAATTGCCCAAACTAAAAAGGCCGCATACATAGTAGGGTTAGATTCTTCCGAAATAGTTAATCGTCGAGAAGGTACGTCAAAATAACTAATGGAAAATAAACCTACACTAACTGTTCCGGCTATATACGCCCACAAAAGGAACTTGTACGAAATCTTATATGAACTCATAAGATTATAAATAACTAAAACTGTTACATAGTAACTTATCAAAGTAATTAGTTCGTTTACGTTATGTTCTTTTGTAGTGCTCCAAAGTAAACTTAAAGTAGAGTAACAGATTAATAGCATTAAAATCGACAGATGATGAGGAAACTTAAAAGAATTAAAATGAAATAACGTGACTATAAAGACAAAAAAGAGTATCCCTAATGGAAAAAAGGAAGGCGAAATAGGAAAAAGTAATTCATCTTTCAAAAAAATATCCCAGGGTAATAGCAATAGATAAAAGCCTAACAGCAAAGTAATAATCTTTCCTTTGTCTAAGTTCATGACATTCTCCTCTTTGCCTTATGTAACGTATTATTACTAATAATTAAATCCATAAGCTTTTTTTCTTAATTTACGATTTAATAGATGAAAAAAATACTTACATATTAAGAAAGGATTCATTCTTTGCTTTACAACAAACTTTAACGCTTTAATAAACCTCTTTTCAGAAATTATATAGTATCTTGTTAACTGAAGGTTATGATGATTTTTTATTATCTTTTGATTTTCCAAACTTTCTGTCTTTATTAGATCACCAAATTTGGTTTTGAAATCATTTGTTATTTTTTCGAAGTCAATATTTTTTTTGGTCTTCTTCATATGTACTATTAATCCAAGATAGTGACAGTGAGCTATTTTATGTTTTTGTAATAGTCTACAAACAAACTCTACATCTTGATTTCTAGTAAAACTCTCATCGAATCCTTTCAACTCTTCTATTACTTCTCTTCTTACCATTAAATTAGAACCAGCATGCAAAAATAAATTTCTTTTCAATTCTTCAGTTAACAAATTTCCTTCTCTTTTTTCTGCGCTTTCCATAATCACTTTTCCATCTAGTTTCCGAATGTATTGACTGTAACATGCACCATATTCTGATCCTATACTTTCTAAGAGATTAAGTTGCATTTCTACTTTTCTTGAAAAGAATTCATCGTCGTCGTCTAAAAACATCAAATATTCTCCACTTGAGCCTTTAATACCAGTATTTCTTGCTGCAGAACCATTCAAGTTTTTTGAATGCTTTAAATAAATTAAACTTTCATATTTTAAATTCGACATAACTTCTTCTGTTAGTTTTCTGTCATTAGAATCCTCATTATTATCATCAACAACTATTATTTCGATATTTTTGTATGTCTGATTTAAAACTGAAGTTACAGCTCTATTTAATTGTACCGGTCTACCAAATGTGGGTATAATTACACTTACTTTTTTCTCCATTAAATTACACCTTTTCTTTATAGAAATTCCGATTATTCCAAACGTTTTATATAATAATCGCTCATTCATTTAGATGATTTCTATATTATGATTTCAAAATATGAAGACTTTTTAATGCCAGAAGCTCATTGATAACTTCTGTTTTTATATGCATCGAAGACTGATAATTGACGCTCCAATACCTTTTTCTCATCGAATTCTTTTAAGAAAATTCTCCTTGAGTTACTACCCAAGGTTTTAATTGCACTTTCATCTGTTAATATTTTTTCTAATGCCATGAACAGTGAATTACTATCTCTACTCTTACACAAATATCCATTAATACCCTCGAAAACCTCTTCTCTACATCCACGAATATTTGTTGCTACTATAGGTTTTCCCATTGCCATTGCTTCAATAATTGAACGCGGTAATCCTTCTCTATAAGAAGGTAGAGTGAAAATATCGGATGCTGCTAGTATTTCTGGAATATCATCACGCAGCCCTAATAAATGAATATCTTTCTTAGTAGAATATGGCATTCTATTAATTATTTCATTTATTGATAGTCCATCTCGATCTCCAGTAACTGCTCCTCCTACTATTATGAGCGCTATATCGTCATATTTAGCGGAAAGGCTTGCAAAAGCTTCACTTAACTCCTGAATTCCTTTTTCTTTCACCATTCTTCCCACAAATAATATAACTCTTTTATTTTCAAGATTTAATTCTTTACGGATATTATCCCCATCATGTTTAATTGGATTAAATTTTTCACCTGAAACCCCATTATTTATATGAACTAACCTATCTGGCTTGTTAAACTGTTTTTTTAGAGCTAGTTCATAATCTTCTTTGCTTTGAAAAAAAATAAAATCAGTTAAATATTTACCCCAAAACTTTTCTAAAAAATAAGTAATTTTATAAGCAAGCGGGCTCATATTTTCGTGAAAATAAAATCCATGGGCAGTATAAACACTTAAAGGTACATTTGTTATTTTAGCAGCCAGCCTTGTAATTAAACTAGCGACTGGGGTATGTGAATGAATAATATCGTATTTCTCTTTCCTTATTAAAGAAATCATAGCTAGTAATGACTTTAAATGATTAAATACGTTCATATCTCTAGTAAAAGGAATATGTTTAATTTTATATCCATTCTTTTCTAAATCCTGACCTATTTCATTCACGTTACAAGCTATATGAATCTTATAATTTTGATTTTCTAATTCATCAACTAAAGGTAACAAGAACTTTTTTACTGTGAAATCTACAGCTGTAACCTGTAATATTTTCATCGAATTATTCCTTTTTCTTTTAATAGATTTATTTCTTGAATTATTCCTTCATTAAAAGTTCTTGGATTATAATTCAATAATTCCTTAGCTTTCTTATTTGAATAAGCTTTATCTTCCTGTAAACGTTTAACTTGTTCCACCGAGATTAAAGGTCGAGGCATAATTTTTTTTAGTATGTTTGCACCGAAAACTGCAAGCGTAATTGGAATATAGACCAACTTGGTATTTTTACCTAAATTTTCTTTTATAGTAGTAATTACTTCTTTATAAGTTACTACACTTCCCCCTGATAAATCGAAGTCTTCATTATACAAATTTCTTGATTGGTACGCCGTCACGATAGTATTAGCTAAATCTTCTACATGAATTGGTTGCATTAAAGTAGAACCTTTCCCAAAAACAGGGAAAACAGGACTTCTATTTATAAACTTGATTAACTTATGCATATTATGATCTCGATGATTTCCATAAATCATAGTTGGACGCAAGATTATATAATTTGTGTTCGAGTAAGTATTGTTCAATATTTCATTTTCAATCTTCTCATACAAAGAACTATAACTTCTAAATTTAGAATAGACACCCGTTGTATGAATTAGAATTACTTTATCAACTTCATATTCATTTGCTTTTGCTAATAGAGATGAAGAATATCTTATATTGGCGATATGGATTATTGACTTGATAGGATATTTATCAAATAGCTCATTCAAGGTATTTGTGTTATCTAAATCACCAACAAATAATTCTATATCATACGTATTCATATGAACTGGTAACCTAGAAACACCAACTACTTCTTTCATATCTATTATTTTTGATAGTTTTTCCAAGACTAATGATCCGGTATTACCGGTAAAACCTGTTACTAAAATCATAAAGTTTTAATTCTCCTCACCATCTTACCGTTCTATAATCTCCATAATTCTAACTCTTCAGGTTTCTCTTCTTGTGAAAGAATGCTCTTAATATCTACCACTATTCCATCCTTTTCTTTTAGAAGAGCTCTTACTCCCTCCCACCCCATTTCTACATACTCTTTATGGGGAACTGCAAAAACAACTGCATCAGACTTTTCCAATTCATTAAAAGGAACTAATTCAATGCCATATTCTTGTACGGCTTCTTTTGAACTAGCTTCTGCATCTGTTACTTGAATATCGATATCAAATTCCTGTAATTCACGAATCACATCGATCACTTTTGAATTGCGAAGGTCTGGAACATTCTCTTTGAAAGTCAGACCTAGTACGGTAACTTTTGAGCCCCGAACTCCAGCACCTTTTTTAATAAGTTTTTTCACTAGAGTACTCGCAATAAAGTTGCCTAAATTATCATTTACACGACGGCCAGATAAAATCACCTCTGGTTGATAACCTACTGCTTGTGCTTTATGAGTTAAGTAGTACGGGTCTACACCGATGCAATGTCCACCAACAAGACCTGGTGAGAACTTAAGAAAGTTCCACTTTGTACCTGCAGCAGCTAATACTTCAGAAGTATCAATATTTAAACGATCGAAGATTAATGCAAGTTCATTCATTAGAGCAATGTTTACATCACGTTGTGTATTTTCAATAACTTTAGCTGCTTCTGCTACTTTTATTGAACTTGCTTTATGGACACCAGCTTTTACTACACTCGCATATGTACTAGCCACAATTTCTAAAATTTCTGGACTTTGACCAGCAACTACTTTTGTAATGGTAGTAAAAGTGTGTTCTTTATCGCCTGGATTGATTCGCTCCGGTGAGTAGCCTACAAAGAAATCAACACCATATTCTAGCCCTGAGAATTTCTCGAGAACAGGCACACAAACTTCTTCAGTCGCACCGGGGTAAACCGTTGATTCGTATACTACAATAGTTCCTTTCGACAAATGCTTACCGACTGTTTCAGAAGCTTTTACAAGCGGGGTTAAGTCCGGTTGATTGTGTTCATTTATAGGAGTAGGAACAGCGACAATCAGAAAATTTGCTTCTGAAAGTTTGCTGCCATTCGAGGTGAACTCAATATTCGCAGCTTGCAGTTCTTCATCCGTCACTTCATTTGTATAGTCTGTTCCAGATTGTAAAGAAGCGATTCGGTTTTCGTTAATATCAAATCCGATAATGTGATGCTTTTTTCCGAACGCTACTGCAACTGGAAGCCCAACGTAACCCAAACCTACTAAACCAATTTTTCTATCCATTATAATTTCACTCCATAATAGTCGACATACCATTCGACGAATTTACCTACACCATCTTTAATATTTGTTTGTGGCTGAAAATCTAAATCTCTAAACAAATCTTCAACGTTTGCATAAGTTGCAGGAACATCCCCTGCTTGCAACGGCATATAATTTTTTATTGCTTTTTTACCAGTTTTTTCTTCAATCGCTTCGATAAAGTCTAACAATTTCACAGGACTATTATTGCCTATGTTATAGATTTGGTACGGAGCATAGCTTGTTCCTGGATCTGGGCTTTCCCCTGTCCACTCAGGATTCGGCTTTGCAGGCTTATCGATTAAGCGAGAAATAGCTTCTACAATATCATCTACATATGTAAAATCACGCATCATTTCTCCGTTATTGAACACGTCAATAGGCTTACCTTCAAGGATATTTTTAGTAAACATAAAAAGTGCCATATCCGGGCGTCCCCATGGACCATATACAGTAAAGAACCTAAGGCCGGTTGTTGGAATATTATAGAGATTACTGTATGTATGAGCCATCAGTTCATTTGCTTTTTTGGTAGCTGCATAAAGACTTAAAGGATGATCAATATTATCATGCACCGAGAATGGTAGTGAAGTATTAGCACCATAAACAGAGCTTGAAGATGCATAAATTAAATGTTTAACGACGCTGTGTCGACATGCTTCTAGAATGTTCAAATAACCAACTATATTCGAGTCAATGTATGCTCTAGGGTTTTCTAAACTATACCTTACACCTGCTTGCGCAGCGAGATTGACAACAACGTCTGGTTTTTCTGTTGAAAAGATATTAGTAATCTCTTTATTATTTTCTAAATCTGCTTTATAGAAAGTAAAATTCTCATTCTTTAGCTGTTCTAATCTATCTGTTTTTAAAGTTACTGAGTAATAGTCGTTTAAATTATCAATCCCTATTACTTTATATCCATCTAAAACTAACTTTTTACTTAAAGTAGATCCTATAAATCCCGCTGCTCCAGTTATTAAAATTTTTCCCATCTAAATATACCTCTATTCTAAAATCTTTTTTGGTTAAGATATTAATTAATAAGTAAAAATATATTATGCTCCTTTCCCTTCTTTGATCCCTTCACTTTTTAAAACACTGAAAACTGTTTTTACAAAAATTTCTGAATCAAGTATCGGATTTTGCTTTTCTACATATTCCCCATCAATTTTTGCTTTTAGTTCAATCGGAAGTTCGTCTCGCCCACTAATCTGAGCTAATCCTGTAAGGCCAGGAAGCACATTATTTGCCTTGTACTTATCTCGCTCTTCAATGAGGTCATATTGATTCCATAAAGCAGGGCGTGGTCCGATAAGACTCATATCGCCTTTAATAATATTTATTAGTTGAGGCAGTTCATCAAGACTTGTCTTCCTAAGAAAGTTTCCTACTGGAGTAATGTAAGCATCTGGTTTATCTAATAGATGAGTAGGCATTTCTTTTGGGGCATCTGTCTTCATAGTTCTGAATTTTAAAATATAAAATTCTTTCTTATTTTTACCGATACGCTTCTGTTTAAAAAACACTGGCCCTTTGGAATCTAACTTGATGATTAAACTTAAAAAAAGAAAAACAATTGATAACCCCGAGAGAATTAACAGTGAAATTGTAAAGTCCACAATGCGCTTTATAAATGGAAACATCCATCTCCCCCCTTTTCAATTTTAATTAGCTACTACTAACAATTAGTTTTTTAGTTTCAACATTTTTTCGGTTAGCTAATCCCACTAATACTTCTTTGAGCTCAATATCCTCCATCTCATGAAGCTTCTCCATAATATACTTAAGTTCAAGTTCTGCAACTGGATTTGCTACTCCAATAAAAATTTTAGGGAATACTTGCTTGTCCTGAATCTCATCAGAATCAAGTAATTCTTCATACATCTTCTCCCCAGGACGTATTCCAGAGAAATTAATTTCGATATCTTCTTCAGAGTAGCCAGACAAGCGTATTAAATTTTTAGCCAAGTCTACGATTCTTACTGGCTCTCCCATATCCAAAACAAATACTTCTCCACCACGTGCTAAAGTGCCAGCTTGTATTACTAAACGGGATGCTTCTGGAATCGTCATAAAATAACGAGTCATATCAGGATGAGTAACGGTTACCGGCCCGCCCGCTGCAATTTGTTTCTTAAAAAGCGGAATAACCGACCCTCGAGATCCAAGTACGTTACCAAATCTTACTGCTACAAAGGTCGTTTCACTTCGCTTCGCCAAGTTTTGAACTATCATTTCCGCAAAACGCTTCGAGGCTCCCATTACGTTTGGTGGATTGACTGCTTTATCGGTCGATACCATGACAAAGTTTTTCACCCCAGCCATATGGGATGCTTCTGCTACATTCTTCGTGCCATAAATATTATTTTTCACTGCTTCCATCGGATTCCCTTCCATTAAAGGAACATGCTTATGCGCTGCAGCATGATATACCACATCCGGTTTATATTCATCCATAATCGATATGATTCTTTCACGGTCTTGGATATCTGCGATTAAAGGTATAATTTCTGTTTCGTTTCCTAGAGACTTGCGTAACTCCATATCAATTAAGTAAATGGAGTTTTCACCATGTCCAAGCAATAAAAGTTGTTTGGGACCGAAGCGAGCGATTTGTCGACAGATTTCAGAACCTATCGAACCTCCTGCGCCAGTGACTAAAATTGTTTTACCAGTCAATTGATCAGCTATTTTGTTCATATCAAGCTTCACTTCATCACGTCCAAGAAGATCTTCAATTTTCACATCTTGAATATCAGTTACGGATACTTTACCAGTCATGACATCTTCTATAAGAGGAATGGTTTGTGTCTTGATGCCGGTATCCATGCAATGCTTAATCAATTCTGCAGATTCTTGCTTGCTAAGCGAAGGAATGGCGACAATTATCCTCTCAACGGCATTGTCTTTTACAATAGCGTCGATATTTTTAGTCTCACCGTGTACGACCCGTACATCGTAAATATCTAAACCATGTTTATTCTTATCATCATCTACGAACAACACTGGTAAAAACCCATTATCTGGATTATTCAATAATTGTCTTGCAACGAGTGTACCGGCTTTTCCTGCCCCTACAATCATTGTCCTCTTTAGCTCTCGACCTGAGGATTTCAACTTAAAGGTTCTGCCGCGCATCATGCGCCAGGAAAGCCGTGAGCCGCCAATCATTAGTACATGAAGCATCCATGTAATGGCCAATGCACGGACGAGGATGTCACCTCGATAGAGGAATTGGACAAGAGCAATCGCCACTATCGATAAGGTGACAGCTTTTACTATGGAAGAAAGCTCGCCAATAGAAGCATATTCCCATACTTTCCGATATAGGCCGAAGTACATGGCGAACACGTGATGGGCGATGAAAATGGTTAATGCACTTGCTAAGAGAAATTGATTTTCGAGGATATCTACATAAGGGTAAAGGATGTAGTAGCCGACGAAGATGGAGAAAAATACTATTAAGGAATCGACTACTATGAGTAAAGACATTCTATTTTTCAATGACATATGGGTCCATCCTTTCACGAGGCATTACTAATTACACAAGTGCTGGAAATCTGTTGCTAATTTTAACATGCATTTTCCAGTAAAGATAGAGTAGAAATGTAAAATTCATACTAAAATATTAGTATTTAAGCAAAGATATTCCACCACTTGCCCTTTTCTATGTCTTGTGGCTCAAGAACATACAAGTCTTGGTCCATGAGGATGCGGTCATTGTTCTCGAGAAGAATGTCAATCATCTGGTGACGGTTCTTTTTCTCAAGCACGTCAAGGCCCGCATTGAAATGAAACGGTCGTACATCTTCACTGTGCACATCCGAACCATATACATGGATCATATTCGCATCGATCAATTGAAGTGCCGTCTTTTGGATGCTTTTGCCGAAGCTTCCAGAGAGGGAACCAGCCGTGACTTGCGCCATCGCACCGTGAATCAATAGTTTCTTCAAGCGTTCGGGCTTTTGAATGATGCCTTGATTGCGCTCTGCATGGGCAATGATTGGGATATAGCCAGATGTTATCAGTTGTTGGATGACCGGCACTGTATAAGCCGGAATTCCGGATGAAGGCAGCTCTAATAACACATAGCGCGATTCTGCTAAAGTCAAAGCTTCACCATTTGCAAGACGTTCTGGCAATTTATCGGATAAGCGGCATTCTTGTCCACTATATATTTCAAGCGGTAATTGCGCTTCTTTTACATAGTCTTTTACTGTCTTTAATTGCATATGAAGCGCTGCAATATCTGTCTTGAAATTTGGGTGGTGGCCATGCGGGGTCGCGATGATTCCAGTCAATTGTTCATTGACTGCCATGTTTAATAGACGCTTTGTGTGTTCCATCGTTTCTGCCCCATCATCCAGCGCCGGTAAAATATGTGAGTGCGTATCGATCATGTTTAGTTCCCTCCTGTTGCTCGGCAATCATTTCTCAGGTCGAGGTATTCATTTCTCTATAAGAGTTCTCTATGTATTTGTTTGAAATTGATAGATTTGACAATTATGGTTAGCTTTAAATCTTTCTTTAAAAAATTGGGTATCGCATTTAAAAGAAAAAGCAAAAGGAGGAGATCCCCCTTTTACTCTTCAGCATTGCCGTAGTATTGGTAATAATAGCTGTCTTTTGCCAGCTCAAAATTGTTCAATACGGCGCCGATCAATTTGCTATTGGACGCTTCGATTGCCTCTTTTGCTTTGGCGGCCATTTCCTTTTCCGTGCTTCCAGAATTGACGACCAAAATGGCACCGTCGCATTTATTCGCCAGTACCTGACCATCGGTTACAGATAACACAGGAGGCGCATCAAAAATAACGACGTCGTATCGTTTTTTTAAATCAGAGATAAGCATACCCATTGCATTGGATGCTAATAGTTCTGCTGGATTCGGCGGAATAGGTCCACATGTCATCAAGTCGAGACGTTCGATTGTCGTCGGACGGATAGCGTCTTCCACTGTTGCTTGACGCGTTAATACGTTGGAAAGTCCAATCGTATTCGGCATATGGAATGTGTAATGAGTCGTTGGTTTACGCATATCGCCATCTACAAGAAGTACATTCTTACCTTCTTGCGCAAATACTGTCGCTAAGTTTGCAGATGTTGTCGACTTCCCTTCCCCTGGCGCAGCGGAAGTGACAACGATTGAACGCAGTTCCACATCGGGTGATGCAAAGTTGACGTTTGTCCGCAAAGTACGGAATTGTTCAGAGACAAAAGAACGCGGCGTTGTGTGCGTGATGACTTTACGGGCAGTTGCTTGCAAACTCTGTTTTTTCTTAGCCATTCAATTCCGCCGCCTTTCTGCGATTGCTCGTCGTTGTTTCAAGTTCTGCTTTTTCTTTGATCGGTGAAATCACGCCTAATAGCGGCACTCCGAGAATGTCTTCAATGTCTTGTTCTGTTTTCATCGATGTGTCGAGGTATTCACGCAAGAATGCGATACCGACACCGAGCATCAAACCGACCACTGCAGCGATTGCCATATTCAAGACCGGCTTCGGTTCAACAGGACTTGGGTTTTCTTTCAATACGGCTGGAGATAAGATCGACACGTTATCGACGTTCATCAATTCGCGAACGTCGTTTTCAAATACTTCCGCTGTTGTATTAGCAATTTCCACTGCTTGTGCTGGATTTTCATCTCGCACCACAACATTCACGACTTGTGAGTTTTCTGCTGTATTGACAGTGATTTTTGAAGTTAAGGCTTCAGCGCTCGTATCCAAGTTCATCTGCTCGATGACTTGATCGAGGATCGCTGGACTTTTGATGATGACCGAGTATGTATTGATGAGTTGCAAGTCAGTTTGAATGTTTTGGTTAGTCAATTGCGCTGCTTCAGTTTGTTCTTGGTTAACAAGGATTTGTGTCGAGTTCTCATAAACCGGCGTCAAATACAGAAACGAAATCGCTCCTGCAATCGTGATGGCCAGGATCGTCGTCAGGGCAATAATTCCGAGATTCTTCTTTAATGTCTTGAATAAATCCTGTAAGCTAATAGTCTCTTCCATGTAGTAAATGGCTCCTTCTATTTCAATTTAAATAATAGACAAATTTAAACAACATAAGACAGTATATCACAGGAATATACCATTTGGACTTCCAATTTTAAAAAGTTATATAGGAACAAGGATGGATTTATGCTATCTTTAATTTATATTAATGGCTATTTTTGAAAGGAGTAAAGTATGAAATTGTATAAATTAGGAGGGCTCGTTGCAGTCCTTGCCTGCTTAGGAATCCTTGTCTTTTCTTACTTATCTTGGCAGGATAAATTGCAAGGCGCTACCGGCACAAACGCTGAAGCGAGCACCGAAAGTAAAAACACCACGAGCGAAACCGAAAACACACAAAGTGAAAAAAAAAATGGCGAATCTGTGAACACCGATCTCTTTGCCAATATGGATGAACAAGTCCAGGAACTGTTCCTTCAAAAAGGGACAGAAGGCGAAACGCTCCAATTATTGATTACGGGATCTGAAGCACTCGAATCCGGCGACCCGGGCTATGCGGAACGCTTGAAGACTTCATTAGAAGAAGCATATGGCGATTCCATTGAAGTTACGATTGAGCCAGTAGAAGGAACATCCTACAATTTGCCGAGCGTGGATTTATCCGCCGGCTACGATCTAGTCTTGCTTGAGCCGATGACGCTTATGAACAACGACCGCATTTCCATTGAAGACGAGCGCAAAGATGTCCGTGACTTCGCCACTCGCCTGGAAGCAGAAAATCCGGACGCGGTTCTCGTCCTTCACGCACCGCAGCCGATCTATGGCGCCGGGTTCTATTTGGCGCAAGTGCAGGCACTCGAGGAATTCGCAAACCTTTACGGCCATCCGTACATTGAGCACTGGGATGCATGGCCCGACACAGACGACATCGCTTTGAAGGAACATTTGACCGAAGATGCCGTCCCTAATGATAAGGGCGCTGAAACGTGGGCAACCGAACTAGCAAATTATTTTATCGCGAACTAACGGAGGAACGACATGAAAAAGAAAAGAAAATGGCCCAAGTACGTGCTTATCGCATTGCTTTTGGCTCTTATCGCTGGCGGCATCTACGCCTATAGCGTCTACTCGAACTTCACGACAACACTTGATACGATGCACGAACCTGTCGAACGCGAACAGCCGTCTGTCGAACGCACTGAAATCGTCGAGTTCGACCAGCAAGATCCGTTCTCTGTGTTACTGCTCGGCGTCGACGAACGTGAAGATGATCGCGGTCGTTCGGACACAATGGTCGTTATGACCGTCAACCCAGAAACACAGTCGACGAAAATGGTCTCCATCCCGCGTGACACTTACACCGAAATCATCGGGCGCGGCACGACAGACAAAATCAACCATGCTTATGCATTCGGCGGCATTGAAATGTCGATGAACACAACTGAGAATTTACTTGATATCCCAATCGATTATGTCGTGCAAGTGAATATGGAAGGCTTTGAAGATATCGTCGATGCAGTGGATGGCGTTACCGTCAATAACTCACTCGCGTTCGATAACTTCCCAGAAGGCGAAATCCAATTGAACGGCGAACAAGCTCTCGACTACGTCCAAATGCGCAAACAAGATCCGCGCGGTGACTTCGGGCGCCAAGACCGTCAGAAACAAGTCATCCAAGGCATCATGAGAAAAGGCGCTTCCATTAACAGCCTCTGGAACTACAAAGACATCTTTGACGCTCTCGGTCAAAACGTCCGCACGAACATGACCTTCGATGAAATGGTCGACGTGCAGCGCAATTACCAAGACGCGGTAACCAATGTTGATCAGATGATTGTTGAAGACGGCTACGGCGAAACCATCAACGGCATCTGGTATTATATGATGGATGACGCGGAACTTGCGGAAATCCAGTCGACCTTGAAAGAGCATCTGGAATTGGAAGAAGCAACGGAATAAAAGAAAAGACAGCTGCACTAATGCCTAATCGGCTAGTGCAGCTGTCTTTTTGTGTATAGTAAGTGGTTTTATCTTTAGCTAGCTCGTAAGAGCTGGAGTGTCCGCTTTGAATTTTATTAGGACGAGATACAGCACTAGCCCTTCTCTGCAAAACTAAATATCTGGCTTGTTACCAAATCTCAACCCACAAAAATAGCCACCCTCAAAGGGCAGCCATCAATTCACCGGAGTTCAGCACTTTTTTTTTAATGAGGTCGAACTTTGCGGCACGCAGCTCACATTGCTGGACGAAGTAGACGAATGCCCGGCGCGGAATCCCTAGTTCTTTTGCACCGACAGCTGGACCCAAATCTTTCTCGATGTAGTAATCGTACATAATATCATCAATCGTTTGTTTATGCTCTCTCTCCAACTGCTTCTTCACTAGTTCGTAATCTTTCATGCGCCCGGACACTCCTCCTGTATATTGCATTTAGATAAGGTTTGTTTTCATAAGATGTACCTATTATATTCCTTTTATATCCTTTTGACTAGTCATTTTTTGAATATTTGTACCTACTAATACAAATAAATCAAAAAAAATATTTTTTAAACCGGTTCATTCATCCTCTTTCTATTTTTACCCCTCTATCATTTGGTATATTCTTAACAAAATTTCCGCAAAGAAAAAACCGCTCCATCTGAAAATGGGCGGTTTGTATAATCACAGGCGCTGCAACTTGTCGGATCCGCTCCATCTGAAAATGGGCGGTTTGTATAATCACAGGCGCTGCAACTTGTCGGACTTTAAATCAAATTCATAGACGAAATGCATAAACACTTGTCGTGGGATCCCAAGTTCCTGGGCGCCAGTGGCCGGGCCGTAATCTTCATCGATGTAGATGGTCCGTATGATTTGCTCGATCGATTTCCCGTGTTTTTTCTCTAAGCGGTGTTGGTATTCAGCAAATTCCATTATGCTCCACCTGCTTTCTGCTTATTCAGGGAGTGACTGGAGTCCCTTCCTGTATTATTTAATTCTTAGTATACAGCAGATTTTACCCAATTCCTAGACCAAATGATACAAATAACCGATAAATATTTTCCATTTTCATCAATCCGTCTTGAATAACGCTTTTTTGAGCGAACTTTCAGACGAATTCTCTTTAGCACTATTAGCCCTCACTTTGTTTCACCTGCTGCAATTTTCCGTTCGCTAGCTCGAGAAACTCCTTCATCACGGCATCAATCTCGAATTTACGCGCTTTCTGCTTGCAGCGTTCTACGATTTTCCGGTAGGCGTTTTCCGAGACGAGCAGATTTTTTACCAGTTCGCCGATTTCATAGGTCTCCGGCGCTTCCCAGTAAGATTCTCCCACTTCATAAGGCGGCAGTTCATGGAAGTAGCCTTCCGATAGCGCTTCAGCGTCATTGGCGCGTGATGTGATGCCCGGAACGCCCGCTCCGCACGCCTGGATCATCACCGCACCCGATCCGATAAAGCAGAAACTGTCTTTCAGCACATCTTCCATGCGCCCGCCTTTTGGCATCGAATGCAGGAAGATGTGTTCCCTTGCTTCGGATTCGGCGATGCTTTTCCGGAGACGCGCTTCGTCTGGCCCTTCCCCATAAATATGGTACGTGAATTCGGGATCGATCTGGATGAGCTCTTCCATCAACTCGATCACTTGTGCGTAATGCGTCGTGAAGGCTTGGATCGCCCCGACCGAGACGATGCGCCTTGAATGCGGGCTGCCGAACTGCTGGTCTTTAGCACCTTGTTCCACAGGCGGCGGCATGAATTGTTCCGGCACTTCGATCTCCAGCGCCCTGGCCGTATAGCGCCTTATGGTCGGATTCATGAACACCAGTTTTTGATGGAACCCTTTATCAATCGCCTTCAGCGCGCGGATGATTTTTTTATTGCGTTCGAGCTTATACAGTTCCGGTTGATAGACGCCGGATAAGCGGACGTGTGCAGGCAACGCATACGACAATAACAAGCCGGACGGACTGAACGAATAAACCAGGTCGTATTTATCGGACCGCACGAGCTGGTTCAATACGGACAAATCGAGCGGCGGTTCTTTGCCGTTGTCGCGGACGATGAGCTCGAGCCCATCGATCTGCTGGAGGTGTTTAAGAAGTGGGCCGCCACTGCTGTAGAGAAAGACGCTTACTTCATAGCCGTTGTCTACCAGCCAGCGCGACATGCGGATGATGAGCGCTTCCACGCCACCCGCTTTCATATGTTTATGGACGAGGGCGATTTTCCGGACCTCGCCGCTCGCCTTGTGATAGCTTTCTTCATTATGAATCGTTTCAAATGGGATCATTGGGACACCTCGTGGCAACTGTCGTTTGGTTTACGTGTTATACAACTTCCCAGAGCCGCTTTTTCGACAGCGTCCAGTCGATGGTTTCTTTGATGCCTTGATCGAAATGAGTTTCGGGGACGAAATCGAGCTGCTGTTTCAGTTTGTCGGCTGAAACGGCGAACCGGTGAGGCGCCTTGGCCCCGCCTGCCTGTTCTACAAAGCGGATGTAATGCTGATAGCTATCATTTCCCGGGAAATGACGGTCGAGCGATGCACAGATCCATTCCACGATTTCGAGCGTCTTAAGTGGCGCTTCGCCTCCCGCAAGATACGTCTCGCCCGCATCGCCCAGATGGAACACGGTATCTGCGGCGCGCCAGAAATCATCGATATAAAGCCAGTCGTGGACATCTTCGCCACCTGAATAGACGGGGATGATGCTGCCGGACAGGGCTTTTTGCAAAATGATCGGAATGAGCTTATCGTCTTGCTGATGCGGACCGAAGACATTCGATGCCTGCAAGATAACGGTATCGATCCCGTAGCTTTCGTGGAATCCTGTGACCATCAAATCCGAACTCGCTTTGCTCGCCGCATAGGGGCTGATCGGATCGTATTTCAAAGTTTCGTCCGCGAATCCGTCCGCTCTCGGCCCATATACTTGATCGGTCGAGATATGCAAAAAGCGCGAGCCTACGTACCGTGGTTTCATTTCAAACGGGCCATCCATCCATTGCTTGCGCGCGGCATCGAGCACATGGAACGTGCCTAGCACATTGGTTTCCGCGAAAATGCCCGGATTTCGCATCGATTCGCCGACATGCGTTTTTGCCGCGAAATGGGCAACATCGCTAATCTCATAATATTCGAATAGCTGTGCGACCGCATCGCTATTGCGGATATCGACTTGATGAAACGCATAGCGATTGCTCGCAAACAAAGGCCGCAACAGTTCCGGGACATTGCCCGCGTCCTGATCGATTGCTACTACTTGATAAGCCGGGTATTTGATCAATAGCTCATGGATAAAGCGCGATCCTAGAAAGCCGTGCGCCCCTGTTACCAAAATCGTTCTCATGTTTGATTGCTCCTCCTTTCCGTTCGGTTGGATTTTCGAAACCATTCCCATGATGCCCCCACCTCTTTTGCCGTTTTCTATAATTTACCGGCTAGAAGTTAAAAACAAGTTAAAACTTGTATTTCAAATAGTGGTTTAAGTATACAGAACATTTAGGTATTATGGAATACTTTCGGTAAATTTTAAGTGACTTTAGTTTTAACTATTTCAAGATATTATCCAATTTTGAAGCGATAAATACATTTTTATAGGTTTACACCGTCACTCTGTTCTTAAAATGTTATTGTTGTCGAACTTTTGACAGTCTTTTTGAATATATAGTATGAGGGAGTTGGTTATGGTTTGAACTCTTTATTATAGAAGAAACTCAAAACTGGGTATGTTAGGATGGACGGACTGAAGGGAGACGAGGCATATCGAGTTATCAATCATTATGTATATTCTTTTCGTAGGCGCGGCGCTCATTATGGGGGCACTGGCTTCCATTATTTTCATGAACATCTACCGGAAAAACAAACGCGCAGGACTATTTGTGGGTGCGCTATCTCTTCTCTGGTTTGTCTATCAGCTGTTCAGCTTATCCAATATCTCCGTACCGCTTGCTGCGACAGTGCTTGTGATCTATCTGTTCTTCGGGATTGCGGCTTTTCGGAAGTTGAAAGTTGAGGGGCATATGCCTCGCTAGGAGATTTGTGACACCTTTATCCTTACTACCTATTCTTGATAGAGAAAAGAGAACAGGTTGGGTGAATCATCTCGTTTTAGTTGCAGTCGCCGCTTAGGGTTAAGCTCTCGCAATAAGCCAGAAAAACCTCCTGTCTTATTGCTTCGCTTCACTCGTGGCGCGGAACTGCTTTGAGATTCCATCGTGACTGGTTTATGCAGAGGTGAGCGCTTCAATACACAGCACATGACTGGATCGACACTTAGCGGTTGGAATGACTTCGAAAGCTTGCCTATTTTGCTGTAGATACTACATATTCAATTTATTATTTCTACTCGTTCATTCCGAAATGTGATGACCTTCAATACCACTCTACTATTAGAGATGAAGCGGAAAGCCGCGACTCCGGGAGGATCAGCGAGACAATTGAGACCCTACAGAGCGCGCAGCGATCGAAGCGGCTCAATGCGAGCCCTCCGGAAAGCGTCGGCTTGCAGCGAAATCTCCCCCACTATCTCTTCCTATATAAAAACAGACCCAAGAGAAAATCTCTCGGGTCTGTTTTTCTGTTTACTGGATCGTGTAGCCGTATTTGGCGAAGCCGTTTTGTGTGGCTTCAATATACTGGATCGCTGGCTCTTTCTCTGCCAAGCTTTGTGCCGAGTTCGACGTTTCGAACACGAGGTTCGGGTCGCCTGCTACCGGCGCGAACTGCCAGTTGCCGTCTGCAGAAGGATCGATTGTGCCGACTTCCACGATGTAATCCTGGATCGCTTGGCGGTTCTCATACGCAAAGTCGATGGATTCTGTTGCATTGCGGACACCCGGGAAGTTGCCGCTCGCACGGTAGTTGTTCGTCACAACTAAAAATTCCTGGTTCGGGTCGATCGCTGCACCTTCGTATTGAAGGTTCTCGATGCGTTCTGCGCCTTCATTGACAACAGCGCCTTCGCCGTCGTATTTCGCTGGCTCTGTGATATCGATGTCGTATGTGACGCCATCGATGACATCGAAGTTATACGTGCGGTAATTGTCGTTGATGAATGTTTGCTCGCCCGCTGCGTTCGGGTCGATTTGCTTGAACTGACCGGCTGACATTTCGAGCCATTCCTTGAGGTCTGCGCCTGTCAGTTTCAAGACGAAGACAGTGTTGTCGTAGACGTAAAGGTCTGCGACGTTCTTGATGGCGATTTCGCCGGTTTCAATATTCGTGTAGTAATCGCCGCCATTGCGCCCGCCTGCTTTAAACGGTGCTGCTGCGGAAAGTAACGGAAGATCTGCATTTGCCGTTCCAGCGAGTTGCTGCTCGGCGTACCAAAGTTGTGCATTGTTGACGATCTGCACAGATGGGTCATCTTGTACGAGTGAGAAATAGCTGTTGATCGGAGCCGTCGTTTCGCCGACAGGGCTGCGGATGTATTCCACCGTGCCTTCGTGCGTTTCTTTCACGGCTTCGATGACTTGCTCAGAGACTTCATCTGTCGTTGAATCGATGGCACGCAGTTCCGCTTCACCATTCGTGATGCGCCATTTCTTGCCGCGCGGCTCAAGCGTCAAATCGATGATGCCGAGATGGCTTCCGAATTTACCAGGCATGACGACTGGCGTGCCGTTGATCGTGCCGTTTTCCTGGTCGACATTCGCCAATTCGCTATAAGATCCTGGGAATACGTCGTGGTTATGGCCGGTGATGATGGCATCGACGCCGTCCACTTCCGTTAATTGATACGTCACGTTTTCTTCGCCGACCGTATGGACTTCATCGCCCATGCCGGAATGGGAAAGAACGACGACGACGTCCGCTCCTGCTTTCTCGACTTCCGGAATGAATTTCTCGACCGTTTCGACAGCATCTTTGGCGATAACCTCGCCTTCAAGATGCGCGCGGTCCCATTCCATGATGCCCGGTGCCACGACGCCAATGACGCCGACTTGAATCGTGTGTTTTTTGCCTTTACGGTCCGTCACTTCTTTATCCATGATCGTGTACGGCGTGAAACGGTTCTCGCCGGTTTCTGCGTCATAGACATTGGCATTGAGTACCGGGAACGGCGCTTCCTCTAATGCGTTATCAAGATAATCAAGGCCGAAGTTGAACTCGTGGTTGCCGAGTGTCGACGCATCGAAATCGAGCGACTCGAGTGCTGCGAATGCTGGATGCAATTCGTTGTCTTCGAGCGGGTCGACGTTCACTTTATAGCCGCCGAATGGAGTGCCTTGGATCAAGTCGCCGTTATCGAACAACAATGTGTTGTCATTTTCTTCGCGCGCATCTTCGATCAAGACGCCTGTTTTCGCGAGCGACAATGCATTGGACTTCGCGTCGCGGTAGTAATCGTAGTTAACGAAGTTTGTATGTAAATCCGAGGTGCCGAGAATCTGTAATTCGACTTCTTTGAGCTTTCCTTTTTTGCCGCTGTTCTTCCATTCCTGGATGTATTCTTTAAAGCTTTGCCCCTTGCCTTTTCCAGGGTTCTCTTGCGCTTGCGAATTGCTATCTACCGCTGCAATCGCCGGTGCTCCTGTTGTCAAACTGCCTAGCGCGAGCACCGAAGCGGCGAGCGTCAAGGATAGTTTCTTGCTCATTCTTCCATCTCCTCATCATTCATAATGGTTAAGCAAAGTTATTATACTACTTCGGGTTTCGGAATAGAATGCGTTTACACAAAATTGTGTCTATTGTAATAAGCTTTACTTGAGGAAATCGTATTGATGGGTTTCTGGAGAACAAATAGTCACGCAGGAGTTATAGCTAATTGATTAGTTGTGTGAGATGAGATGGGCATCGGCTAGGTAAATCGCTTAGTGTTTGCTTATAACCCTATATCGATAGATAAATGAGAGAGATTTGATTTGGGGCATCTCTTGAAAGAGCCGCAGTGTCCGCTTGGGGTTGAGCTTTCACAATAAGCCAAGAAGAACGCTTGTCTTATTGCTTCGCTTCACCCCTTGGTGCGGAACTGTGTAGAGATTTCATTGAGAAAAGTTAGTGAAGTGGGATTGGTCCTCTAATTATCACATGACCGTATCGAAGCTCAATCGATAGGATGAATTTCGAAAGCTTGCTCATTTTACTGCAGGTATTAAATCCAGTGGAATATTTTTTCTAAACACCTATTAAAGAATATGACACTTATAACATATGATCTATTTATAAAGATGTAACGTAGGGCGGCGACTAATGAACAAGCGAAAGATACTTGAGCTTGTTCATTTGCGACGCATCTGCTCGCAGATGTGGGAGCAGTGGGATTTACTACTACTTCCCGAGCGAGCTGGAAGCGGCTGAAGCCGGCCCCCTCAGAAAGCGTCCGCCCGAAGCGCAATCTCCCCCACTATCCATTCCTATATAAACCAAAACAAAAAGCCCTGTAAACAACAGAGCTTTGTCACCTTTATGCTATTTGTACATCCTATTGAAGAATCTTTTTCAGGTCTTGCGTCTGTTCTGCCGTCAGCCTGAAAAATTCTTGGTTTTCTTTATGGGACAAAACGTTGCGTTCATTGGACATGATGGCCCGGCCATTATCGCGGTACCAGACAAAACGACGGATTTCCTGGACGCCATCGTCTGGGCGGTCAATGGTGAAGACAGCCTGCGGTTCAACCGACAACCGGTCGAGCGACTCGAGCTCGGTTTCGTTTTGCAGAATCGTTCTGAGTGACACAATGGAAGCTCGGTCACTGATGTCTTTCTGGAAATGAACCCCTTCGGTCAAGCCATCGGTAAATGGCACGCCGACCCGTATGACTTCATTATGTGTACATGCCGATAGCACAATCGCCATCGCTATCATTACGCCTAGCCAAATCGACCTCTTGATACTATCACCCCTTTATACCCACAAACCCGCCTTTATTTACAATTAAATACAGCTTATCATGGTATTCCGTTTAATACGAGTTATTCTATCAAATCCATCAAATTTTTAATCATTAATCCCGTCCACACACTGCCACAATAATCAGTGGCCTCTTGTGTATAGAGTTATATAGACATAAGTGCTTAGATTCCCTATGGCACTAGCCTTCTCACTACCGGTGTCTTCTGCATCAGTCGGATGACAACATACGACAAGATGAAGATGACGATCCACGATAAGGGCACGCCAATCCACACATTGATGGTCGTTTCGTTGAAATTAAACAAGCGGTTCAAATAGGTCTGGATCAGCGGGTGAATGATGTAGACCCCAAACGTTGCCGTGCTGATGCGCGTAATGAGCGGCGTCGATTTCAAGTTCTTACCGAGCTGCTGGAACGCAACGAAAACGAAGAGCGAAACAAAGATCGCGTGAGGGTAATAATGCTCGTAGAAGAAGTCATCGAAATCGCCCGCTTCACGCCCCACATTGGCCGACACCGTTCCGTACAGCGTAACCGCATAGCCAATAATCGCGAGCACCCCAAGTGTCGGTAGCCAGCGCTTCGGCAATGGGTACATGACCAGGTACGCACCTAGTAGGAAATAACCGATATACGGCGCGAACATCTGCCCGGCGAAAGCGACTTCGTAACCCGTCGCCCGCGTGAAAATCGGTACCGCGGCCGAGAACAAGAACCAGAACGCGAAGAAATAATGGAACATCGTCTTGTCCATATGCTTTACGAGAATGCGTAAAAACGGCGCCATCAAATACAGCCCCGTGATGATATAGAGAAACCAAAGATGGAAATAAATATCGTCTGAAATGAATGCACCGAGCATTTGCCCTGGCGTATATTCCTCACCGAGCTGAAAAATATTATAGGCCATGTAGATGGCGCTCCAGAACACGAGCGGCAATAGGACTTTGCCGAGCCGCTTCCGGAGAAATTCACCAATCTGTTCTTTTGAGTCGCGCGTAAGTAACAATGCGCCGCTCAGCATGAAGAAGATCGGCACGCACCAACGGAGTGCGCTATCGATCGCGTTTGCGTAATGCCATTCCCAATCGCCGGTGGTGTAATTATTGATAATTTTCGATGCGACGTGGACGCCGACGACCGTAATGATCGCAAACACCCGCATCCAGTCCATATAGCCGTATCTTCGTGCCATTGGGTTGACCTCTTTTCACTATGATTCCTCGCTTATTTTAACCGAGCCACCGCTGCAATTACCACGACAAACGCATTACACTTCGATGACAACTCATAACAAGCGGCACAATTTATCGAGTTCAGCGCTTTGGCTGTCGATCATGCGCTTCGCGACTTGCCGCAGCCGAGCGAGGTTTTCCGGCGTCACGCGGTCGAGTTGCTCGATCCCGGAATCGTCCGCGGGCAGCTTTTCCTGGAAGCGGTAATAGCGTTGGTCGATTCCCTCGTCTTTCAACAAATGGCGCAGCTGATGGTCGACGGAGTCGGAACTGCCGTCCATCATGACTTTCAATAAGGACCGTGCCCAGCCGTAATGGAAAAAGGCCCGCCAGCCGGTCACTTCCACTTCGCGCTGCGCTTCCCCGGTACCGAGCGATACGAGCAGAAAGTCTTCCTCTTCGTCTCCGTAAAGTTCGAGCCCTTCCGTATAAGCGCTCATCCCCGGGTCATTGGCGAACACGCCGCCATCAATGAACGCCGCTTTGGGATAATCCGGGATCTTCGCCGGCGCGAAGTAACTCGGTGCCGCCGTCGCAGCCCGGATAATATGGCGGATTTCGCTGTCAGGCTGGCGTTCGTTCAAATTGATGACGGTGCTTTTGAAGAAATGCGCATGCCGTCCGTGGATGTCATAAGTCGGAATGACGGCTGGCTGCAGCAGGTCGGATAATTTCAAGTCGTTGAAGTAATGCTTGAGCACTTGTTCGAATTCGCGGTGGCTGTATTGCGTATGAAGAAAACGCCCCACGAGTCCGAATGAACGGTGGAGAAACGATTTCCGGAACATGCGCTCGGCTTCCGTTTCGTAGAGCTTGAGGATGTCGTTTGCCGTATAGCGCGGCTTCTTGCCGTCAGGGACCAAGAGTCCGAGCGCCAAGATCGCCCCGGTCGACGTGCCAACGAAGATATCGAATTGTTCAGAGACCGGTTTACCCGTACGCCGCTCCAGTTCACACAGCATCATCGCCGGCAAAATCCCCCGTATGCCCCCGCCATCGATCGATAGAATCTTCTTCATATGGACAGCCTCCTTCTATAGATATGTATTGTGTTTCTTTTATTAGTTATTGAATGAGTTGCACTAGTAATAAACAAATTTAAGCATTTAAAGGATTTCCTTTCGTAATACAGCGCTTGGCGCTTTGGGCATGGCTTTCGTGATGAGCCCGGAAAAGCACCGGTCTCGTCACTTCGCCTAGCCCTTGGACGCGCCGGCGCTCGGGTCAATTCAATGTGAAATGGATAGATTAATTGGATTTCATTGTTTTTATTTTGTGGTGACGCGAAGAATGCGAGACTGCTCCCAGCGCTTTACGCTGAGTCGCGGTGACTTGTACTAACGGTGAATTAAGGTTTTCTAAACTTAAGTTGTAATTTATCAAAACTACTTTCTTCTATATAAGTAAGCAGAAATTCAAAAAGCTCTTTCTACTAGTAACGCTTATCACTCAGTGAAATATGGCATTTACTGCCCCTCTAAAACTAGAGATGGAGCGGAAATCGGCGACTCCGGGAGGATCAGCGAGACAATTGAGACCCTGCAGGAGCGCAGCGACGA
>NZ_JAPEHT010000139.1 GCF_028823615.1 Planococcus sp. A6 | reverse complement strand
GAAATGGTTCCATTTCCTTGATATTCATCGCGATGGCATCGCAGACTTCCTGATATAAAGCCCATTTTTCATTATTGTCCGTGCTGCGGATTTCGGGGTTTGGGATATCCCAGCGCACCAATTTCTGCATCGGCAAATCGTCCGGTATATCAGCTTGTTCGAATTCCCCGTCATGCAGGGCGATGATCAAATCCGCCTGTTTCACTTCGTCCGGATTATACACGCGCTGCTCGACTGGCGGAATCTCCAAGATGATCTCTTTTAGCACTTCTATCGGAATGTCGTTGAAAGATGGTTGGTTCCATGCCGCACTTCTGATGTCCCAGTCCGGCAGCATTAAGCGGCTCGCCCAAATTTCAGCCATCAGCCCGCGATGTTGATGTGATGATAGAAAATATACAGTATGTCTCGGCATGGCTGACCCCTTCTTCCTTTCTTTATTTTCCAGCTGGTTTAATTAGTATTCTTTACCCATGTAGGGAATCTGGCAAACAGATAAATATATGATATTCATTTAATTATGTCAAAAATATGTCATAAAAATAAACATCCCCCTCAGGATGGGGGAGTCCACATCCTAGGGGGATCATTTCACCACAAGAACGGTAGAATTGGAATCTTTGATCAGCTTGCTGCTGACAGAACCGACGAAAAATTTCTGCAATCCGGATTTCCCGCTATTGCCGACAATCAATAGATCGATGTTCTGCTCGTCTATAAATCCCGTGATCGTCTTGATGACCGGGCCTTCAAGCGCCAAAACAGACGCTTCGGCGTTTTTGGCGTCGAGCTGCTGTTGAATGGAGTTGTGCATATGCTTCGAGTATTCCGAAGCACGGGCTGTATCCAGTTCCGGCGGCGGCCGGTAGCCATCATCGCCGATTCCCTGCGGCATGAATTGTGCATACGAACTGTCGACATTTGCTGAAGTCACTGGTGCTGAAGCATGGCCTACATCCATATAGCCTGTGCGTTCCTGCGCTTCTTCGTTGACGTAGATGACTGTCAGTTTGGAGCCTGGAAGAATCTTGGAAAGTTCTATGCCTTTCTCCAGTGCCAGCCGGCTGCCTTCCGACCCGTCATATGCGATTGCAATATTCTTATACATTTCTTTCACCGCCTCAATTTACTGTTATTCTTTTGTTCCCCCAAATATTGTAGTTGCAAACCTTTCAGGCGCAACTGGCGGTAGCTGGGAGGGGGAGCGGCAGTACGACTTTTGGCTGAATTGTCATTTCAGTTCAAAATAGCTTGACAATTCAAAAAAACGAGTGGTACTCTTGAACTAACAAATATATGGAAAAGGAGGTTTGGACAATGAAAAAAATTCAAAAGGCGTTAAAAACCAATTGCATAGCATTGCCAGGCACTCCGATGATTTTTAATTGCTATTTACTTCGTGACTAGAAATATTCGGGTTGGGTCTGTGCATCCAGTCCTATTTTCAAGAGCGCATGCCTGAAAACAGGTATGCGCTCTTTTTGTGTGGTTTAAACAGCTTGGCTGCTTAAATAAATAATCGAAACTAAGGGAGAGAAGCATTATGGAAAAGCCTCATGTGAAAAAAGCACTCATCAAGGAATCGCTTGAAGGCGATTAGCCAAACTGAAAATGGAAAGAAGGCGTAATGTATGTTTGATGTTTTATGGAAATTGAAATGGTTTTTTAAAGAAAACTGGCTGCGCTATACAATCGCAGTGGTGCTATTATTTGTAGCGAATATTCTCGAGATCGTGCCGCCTTGGCTGATAGGGGTGGCCATCGATGCCATCGCCCAGCAGGAGCTGACGAGTGAACTGCTCTGGCAGTATGTCGTCGTTTTACTTGTCGCGATGGTGCTGGCTTATGTCATCAATTTTATCTGGCAATACCAATTGTTCGGCGGGGCTTATGTCATCGAACGGCAATTGCGCTCAAGCCTGATGGGGCATTTCCTCAAGATGACGCCGACATTCTATGAGAAGAACCGGACGGGGGATTTGATGGCCCGTTCGACCAATGATTTAAAGGCGATTTCCGAGACGGCAGGATTTGGGATCTTGACACTTGTCGACTCGACTTTATACATGGCGACGATCATCGTGGCGATGGGGATTCTCGTGTCATGGGAATTGACCTTTTTGGCCATTTTGCCATTGCCGGTTCTCGCGATTGTCGTCCAATTGCTCGGCAAGAAAATCCACGAGCGCTATACTTTGGCGCAGGACGCATTCGGTGATATGAACGACAGCGTCTTGGAATCGGTCGGTGGCGTCCGCGTCGTTCGGGCATATGTGCAGGAACGTTCATCTGAAAAGGAATTCCAAGACATGACGCAAGATGTTTACGAAAAGAACATGGCGGTCGAGCGCATCGATGCCCTGTTCGCGCCGGTCACGAAAGTGCTGACAGGCATCAGTTATGTCATCGGACTCGGCTATGGCGCGTTTCTTGTTTCCGAAGGGACGATGACTTTGGGTGATTTAGTTGCCTTTAACGTTTACCTCGGCATGATCGTCTGGCCGATGTTTGCGATCGGTGAATTGATCAATATCCTGCAGCGCGGCAATGCATCGATCGACCGCGTCAATGAAACTTTGGATTACGAAGAAGACGTGGTTGATCCGAAAACGACAAAAGAAACCGGGCATCCGGAGCGCATCGGCTTCCGTGATTTCGGTTTCACATATCCACAGTCGACATCGATCAATTTGCAAGGCATCAATTTATCGATGAACAGCGGGCAGACGCTCGGCATCGTCGGCAAGACGGGAAGCGGCAAAACGACATTCGTCAAACAGCTTCTGAAGGAATACCCGACAGGTGAAGGTTCCTTGACGATGAACGGCATCGAAATCAACGAACTAAGCAAAGCGCAATTGCGCGATTGGGTCGGCTATGTCCCGCAGGATCACGTCCTATTTTCACGGACCATTTTGGAGAACATCCTGTTTGGAAAAGCGGATGCGACGGAAGAGGATGTGTCCCAGGCCATCAAGCTGTCCTATTTCGAAAAAGATTTGGCCATGTTGCCAAACGGCCTGGAAACACTGGTCGGCGAAAAAGGCGTCGCGCTTTCAGGGGGGCAAAAGCAGCGCATTTCGATCGCGCGGGCGATCATCAAAAATCCCGAAATCCTCATTTTGGATGATTCCCTCTCGGCGGTCGATGCCAAGACAGAAGCCAAAATCATCGAGAACATCCAACGCGAACGGGCAGGCAAGACGACGATCATCACGACGCACCGATTGTCTGCCGTCAAACACGCCGACTGGATTGTCGTGCTGGATGATGGGCGCATCATCGAAGAAGGCACGCACGAGCAATTAGTGGCAAAACAAGGCTGGTATCATGAACAATTCCTCCGCCAGCAAATCGGGGAGGTGCAATAAGATGCGAACAGGAAAACGTTTAACGAATTATGCATTGCAATTTAAGAGCGTCATCATTTGGGGCTTGGTGTTCCTTGCGGTGGCGGTGGCCGCCGATTTGGCAGCGCCTTTGATTGCCATGGAAATCATCGATGAACACATCTCGGGTGCCGGGGAAATCGAATTCGGCCCGATCGCACAACTTTTGGCCTTGTTCTTCGGCTTATCGGTCGTCACGGCGGTGTTCCGCTATTTGCAATATATCTTGCTGCAAAAAGGCGCGAACCGCGTCATCCGCAAAATGCGGACGGATGTCTTTGAACAAGTCCAGCGTCTGCCGATCAGTTATTTCGATAATTTACCGGCAGGGAAAGTGGTCGCACGCATCACCAACGACACCGAAGCGATCCGCGAGTTGTTCGTCACGGTGCTTGCGCAATTCGCGACGAGCTTCATGTATATGGCAGGAATCTATGCCGCTCTATTCTATCTGGACTGGCGCATGGCGGCAATTGCCTTCGTGCTCGTGCCGCTCTTGTATGCATGGATGCTCATTTATAGAAAATACGCTTCAAACTTCAATCATATCGTAAGGGAAAAAGTCAGTGAGATGAATGCCATGATCAATGAATCGATCCAAGGCATGAGCATCATCCAGGCATTCCGGCGCGAGAAGCAGATGAAAGGTGAATTTGAAGAGCTCAACCAAAAGCACTTCAAATTCCAGCAGAAGTTATTGGTGCTAGAAGCAGCCGCTTCGCATAATATGGTCGGCGTCTTGCGCTCGATGATTTTCGTTCTATTCATCTGGTATTTCGGCGGTGCTTCGATGAGCGGCAACACGGTCGTGACGGTCGGCGTCCTGTATGCATTCGTCGACTACATCATCCGGCTGTTCAATCCGATCAGCGGCATCGTCAACCAATTCAGCCGTCTGGAACAATCACTCGTGGCAGCTGAGCGTGTGTTCCGCTTGCTCGACCGTCCCGGTGAACCGGTCAACGACGAACGGGTCGAACGCTACCAAGGCAATGTGAGCTTTGAGCATGTCTGGTTTGCGTATAAAGATGAAGAATATGTACTGAAGGATTTATCATTTGAAGCGAAGCAAGGGGAGACTGTCGCACTTGTCGGCCATACAGGATCAGGGAAAAGTTCAATCATGAATTTGCTGTTCCGTTTTTACGACGCGACAAAAGGGCAGATTTTAATCGACGGCGTCAATGTCAATGATCTGCCAAGGCAGGCAGTGCGTGAACACATGGGCATCGTGCTGCAGGATCCATATTTGTTCACCGGAACAATTGAATCCAATATCACGCTCGGAGACGAACGCGTCAGCCGTGAAAAAGCGCAAGCGGCACTTGCAGCGGTTGGCGGCGAGCGCGTCACGAAGCATTTGCCGAATGGCATCGATGAGCCGGTTGTGGAAAAAGGCAGCACGCTTTCTTCTGGACAGCGCCAGCTCGTGTCATTTGCACGGGCGCTCGCATTCGATCCAGCGATTTTGATCCTGGACGAAGCGACGTCGAATATCGACACCGAGACAGAGGAAATCATCCAGCATGCGATGGATGTATTGAAGAAAGGTCGGACGACGTTCATCATCGCCCACCGTTTGTCGACCATCAAGAATGCAGACCGCATCTTGGTGCTCGACCGGGGCGAAATCGCTGAATCCGGCACGCATGATCAATTGATGGATCATGATGGCATCTACCGCCAAATGTATCGCATCCAATCAGGGATGGCTTCTACCCAGAACGTTGGGTAAGGGGCCACCCCTTTTTTCTTTTTAGGGGAAGCAATACGCTATTGTTGTGAAACCGGCGGCTCTATCTTTATAATATAGCTACGGCTCATGGCATAAATGAAAAAAGCGCCGGAACTTTCCCGGCACTTCAGTCGTATACATGATAAAGCATCAGTTCATGGACCATTTTCTTGATGGCTTCCTCATCCTGCGGCGGAGCGGATTGCCAAACAATCGACCCGTCCGGATGATACTCGCCGCGAATGCGTTCATTGCGGTAAAAGAATGAGATGTTCCAGCCGGGCAGCCGGCTGTCTTCGAACATCGGCTTGAATTTAAAATGCTGCAGCATCGGAATCCCCCTTTGATCGTCTCTTTCCATTATAGGGGAAGAGACGCAATAGACAAAGAAGAAATGAGTGACCTTAGTTGAATATTCTACTGACATTAATGCTGATGGCCTTGATCGGTGCCTTGATCGGCGGCATGACCAACCATTTGGCCATCAAGATGCTGTTCTGGCCATACGAAGCGAAATACATCGGCAAGTTTCGCCTGCCGTTTACGCCAGGGCTAATCCCGAAGCGACGGGATGAATTGTCGCGCCAGCTCGGCCGTACCGTGGTAGAACATTTGCTGACGCCGGAAACCTTCAAAAAACGCTTTTTCAACGAAGCGATGCATAAGAAAACAGAGAACTGGCTGAATCGCCAGTTGGATCTGCATCTTTTTTCTTCGCCCCGCACGTTTAACGAATGGCTGGACCTTGCCAATCAAAAAGGTGTGGACCGAAAGCTTGAAGCGAAGCTCGACGGGTTGGTTGACCGCAACCGGGACGCCATAGATGACTACATCGCCGGAAAAACCGTTCGGGAATTACTTCCGGATGCCTGGAAGCCGGGAATCGAGGAAAAGATTTTTGGCGGCGTTAAATACGCCGTCGACAGAGGCTCGGACTATTTTGCTTCGCCTGCAGGGCGACAGACGGTTAAAAGTTTATTGGACGAATTTCTAGTATCGCGCGGCCGCTTCGGGACAGTACTCCACAATTTGTTCGGCGATTCCCAGTCAATTACGAATAAGACCCAATTGGAAATCATCAAATTTCTTAATTCCCCGAAAACCTTCGAGCTGCTCGGAACTTTGGCATTCCGTGAATGGGAAAAGCTACAGGACAAGCGCGCAGACGAACTCTTGAAGGAATTCGACGCCGAGCCGGCGATTGCGGCCATCAAGCAATATGTCCGCGATCAGGCCCGCATTTCTGCAAGACTAGACGCATCACTTGCAGAGACATGGCCTCGGGGGTTAGAATGGACAAGTGTCAATATTACGCCTCTCATTACGGACTTCGCGTTTGAAATGGGAGAGCAGAAGTTAGAAGAGACCATATTGAAAATCGACATGGAAAATATGGTCAGACAGCAAGTCGATTCTCTGCCGCTCAGCCGATTGGAAGAATTGGTGCTTGGGATTTCACGGAGAGAATTCAAGATGATCACGGTACTGGGCGCATTTCTGGGGGGCTTTATCGGCATACTCCAGGGTTTGCTCGTCACAGTGCTGAATTTAGGGTAGAGGAGAGATTTACATGGCAGTAAACATTTATGACGACATCAACAAATTAGAATCATCGTTCCGTTCAACAGAGGAATTTCAAAAACTTCAAGAAGCGGTTGCACAAGTAACGGCAGATAGCGAAGCGAACGAATTGTTCAAGAAATTCCGCGACCTGCAAGTTACATTGCAGCAAAAACAACAGCAAGGCGAAGAGATCACTGAAGAAGAAATGATGGGTGCTCAAGCGACAGCGCAAGCTGCTCAGGAAAACCCGAAAATCTTGTCTATGCTCGAAGCTGAAATGGCACTTAGCCAAATGATCGAAGAAGTAAATCGTGTTTTGATCAAGCCAGTACAAGAACTTTACGAAAGCATGTAATTCCAGCAAAAAAAGGATTTACGGAAAAGACACCGAATACGTAAAGATGAATGATAATTCATTTTTACGAAGGGGTGTCTTTTTCTTATGTATCAAACGATTATGCTGAAAAAAGATGGGCGTTTGGCGTACTTGGTGCTGAACCGTCCGGATTCAATGAATGCAATGAACGCGAAAATGATGGGAGAGCTCGCGGATTGCTTTGAAAGCTTGAAAAATGACCAGTCGGTTCATGCGCTGATTATTCACGGGGCAGGACGGGCGTTTTCTGCCGGAGGCGATATTAAGGAAATGGTCGATCCCGACAACCCGATGGATATCGATGTGGTGATGAGTGACGTTAGCCGCCTGGCAAAAGCGCTTTATACCTTGCCGCAAGTGACGATTGCGGCTGTGCATGGCGCTTCTGCAGGGCTTGGGTTCAGCATGGCGCTTGCCTGCGACCATGTCGTGGCGGAAGAAAGCAGCAAATTGGCGATGAATTTCATCGGCATTGGGCTCATCCCGGACGGAGGCGGCCATTTCTTCCTAAAAGAGCGTGTCGGCGTGCCAAGGGCGAAGCAATTGATTTGGGCGGGCCAAGTGCTGAAAGCGCATGATGCCCTCGCCAAAGGCTTGATCGAAGAAGTGACGGCGGAAGGCAGAGGCTTGGAACAGGCGGAGAAATACGCGCATGAAGTGCTGGCCTCTCCGGTTGCTGCGATGCTGAAATCGAAAGGAATCCTGCATGGCATGAAGCTGGCCGAGTTGGATGAAGTACTCGCAGGCGAAGCCGCCGGGCAATCGGCTATACGCAAAACGGCAGACCATCTCGAAGGCATACAAGCCTTCGTTGAAAAGCGCAAGCCTGCTTTTAAAGGAAAATGAAAAAGAATGGCGGGCTTCCGCCATTCTTTTTTTGCAGCAAAACGGACCAAAAGAAAAACACGGCAACTGCCGTGTTTTTTTAGGTATGGAACAATAGGAGTTTGCCGGCTGGAGATGCAAGCCGGTGGGTTTTTTCAGTCAGCGC
>NZ_JAPEHT010000138.1 GCF_028823615.1 Planococcus sp. A6 | reverse complement strand
GCGCCTACTTGTTTTGTGTGTTTCGTTGTTTTCATGCTATCGCCTCCTTTCAATTAAAAAGAACATACGTTCTTATCATACCACTTTAGAAACGCTCTGAATCCTCCCTTTATAAATAAGCATACAAAAACCCATTCTCTTGAAGACCAAGAAAATGGGTTCTCGCTATTTTTCGGATCAAATCATTAAGTTTATTGCTGTTGGTGCAGAAAGAGTCTCTTATATTATCGACATCTTGCTTGTAGACCCTCCAAAGGTTGTTTGATGCCTACCGCAAAGTAATCCTCACCGTCATGTTCAATTCGTGTTCGTGCGTATATTTCTTGTGATTCATCCCAGATTTCAAGGGGACTGCCCGACGTAAAATAATCTTCAGCACCTTCGATTTCATAACGTCCATCCGACCGTTTAATAATTCTTCCACTGGCTTGAATCGGTTTCTGAAGGTACTCAACCGAATAAATTAAGCTATACAGATGGTCTGCCACTTTCCGAATTTCTCGCTCTTCAAAGCGTTGTTCCGGATCTTCACGGTCGTGCTCAAACTCTTCTTCTTTTGATATCCCTTTTAAAAGCCGCCAACTTCTTCTTGGCCTCTTCTAATCTCAAGTAAATGCCCCCTCAATGTTTGTTTCAGTTTCTCGGATGAACAAGTTCTTTCTATTATATCGCATTTATACACTGAACTTTAAGCTATCTTTTTCATTCTTTACCTTTTGATTCGCGTTCTTCTATTTTTCTTTTTCGAAAAGTCGTTTTCAATACATCCATTCGCCTTGTGATTTCATTGTTCAGAATTTTTTCCAGTATCGTTAAAATAACCTCTAGCTCTCTCTCTGTAAATCCTCAATATAGCCGATTTTCTTCATATCGATCAAATCGAATCACTATTCCGGCCCCTCTCTGTACTTTTTTAAGTAATTATTCTATATATTTAGATATGGAGTACACCAAAGTTCACTTCACTCCTCTATCTTTATGGATTCTCTTTTAAGAGTCATAGATAAAAGGGCAACAAAGTAGGCTTTAACCAGACTTACTTAGCCCTTTCTATTTATATAACTGCTAATTCTCCATCGTAATTTCAATCAGAACATTTAAATTACTAGCTATACTCGACACTTTTTTCACATTTAAAGTTTATTATCTAATAAATAAACTACTTATATGGGGGATAATAATGAAAATTGAAATCATTCAACCAATCGTGGAACGGAAAGAGATTTTAAAGAATTTATTGGAATTGTACCAATATGATTTTTCAGAGTTTGAATCTGAAGATGTAGATGAAAATGGATTGTTTGGCTATAAATATCTGGATTGTTATTGGAACGAACCAAACCACTATCCATTTTTATTTCAAGTGGACGGTAAGTATGCAGGATTTGCTTTGGTACGTAAGATAACTGTTGAAGATGCAAGTAATCCTTCTTATATGAAAATGTGTGAGTTTTTTGTAATGAGAAAATATCGAAAAGAAGGTGTTGGAAAACGAGCAGCCTTTCATATTTTCAATCTCTTTCAAGATACTTGGGAAGTGGCGGAACTTGAAACCAACCTTCCAGCTCAAAAGTTTTGGAGAGAGGTAATTTCTGAGTATACTAACAATAATTACTCGGAATTTTATCTAGACCAATGGCCTGGACCGATTCAAAGATTCTTCACAGTTTAGCTTATAAACACGCTTCAAATAATATAACCAGAAAAAACCCCCGACTGGTAGTCACTTTCTTAAAGTGTCTACCAATCGGGGGTCAGTTCAGTTTTTTAAAAGATAATTCTTCCTCAACTTCTAAAATTTAATTGTGTCACTCGATCTCTTAAAGCTCTTAAACTAAAACGTCGGGCTTGTTTTAAATACGCTTCAATAAAAAAAGGGCAAGGAAAAAATTCCATAGGCCTTTGCTTTTAAACAAAGGAATTTAAACAGAGAGCTGTTCTCTTATTAACCCCTTCAGGAAGCTTTTGGTTTAATCTCTTCCATGTACCTTCTTATGTCTTCCTCCGACATTTCACCGGTAATGATTTTTACGATATCTCCATCTGGATTGATCAACATGGTAGTAGGAAGTGGGCGAATGTTGTATGCCTCCATTACACTTTTATTTTTATCAATAACAATTGGGAAGGTTAAGTTTTTTTGTTCTGCATATTGTTTCACTTCATAGTCAGACTGAGCAATATTTACAGCCAATATTTGCACGCCTTGATCCTTGTAATTCTGGTATTGCTTTTCCATCAATGGAAACTCTTTCTCACATGGTTTGCACCAAGTTCCCCAAAAGTTTACAAAAACTCCTTGTCCTCTATACTCAGATAGTTGCTGGCGCTGCCCATTTAAGTCAGTTAAGGTGAAATCAGGTGCCTTGTCTCCTACCTGTAATACCTCACTTTGCTCTTTCGTTAGTGCATTATAAATCGTAAATATGATGGCACCCGTCATGACAAGCAAGATAACACTTCTCAAAATTAAACGTTGCTTTTTTCTTACAGCCATACGTTCCCCCCTCAGTACTAATCTTTCATCTTTACTAGACCCAAAACCATAGAAATTGTTAAACCTCACAGCAAAGACAGAATAACTTGAGATGCATATACAGATTAAGAACGAGATTCTCTAAATGCCAGTAATAGCATAGTTACCGTGATTAAAACAAAGGCAATCAATGCCAAGAATGGAATCGTGATGAAACCTGCCCAATTGATATATTCTGAGCTGCATGGAACCCCATTGACACAGGGCTTGAATCCACCAAACCCAGGAATTTTTTGTTCCAAGTAGTGCAGAACGGAAATACTCCCACCCAAAAGGGAGAGTGGCAAAACGTAACGAGGCGCCTTTTGTAAAGGTTGCAATGCCCAAAATCAGCACTAAGGGATACATGGCAATCCGTTGATACCAGCAAAGTTCGCACGGAATAAAACCTTGCACTTCACTGAAGTATAGGCTTCCCAGCATCGCTACTAGGGAAACAAACCACGCACTATAGAGTAGAATCCCCGTTTTTCCAGACTGTCCTTGTTCTTTCGCCATCACTCTGCACCTTCCAATTCTTGATCAATCAAGGCTTTGATCGCATCATAATCAAAGGGGTCTTCCAATTGTTGGCCGTTAACTGAAATAGTAGGTGTTTGAGAAACACCAGCTTCTTCCACTAGAGCTTCATCCTTTTGGAGCTGTTCTTGTTGTGACACTTGTTCGATGTCTTCCTTTAGACGAACCTGGTCAATCTCTGGAAATGCTGATGCTACTTCCATCAATTTTTCTGGAGTAATCCATGCGGCATCATGGTCTTCTACTGGTTGGGCATCATAAAGAGCTTTATGAAACTCCCAATAAATTTCTGGGCTCTGCTCATAAACCGACTCCGCAGCCAAAGAACCTAATACAGACTCATTTCCGTGAAAAAATACATTAATATAAGAAAACTTCACCTTTCCTGTTTCCACATAGTCCTCTACAAGCTGAGGATATACCATTTCTCCCCAAGCTTTACAAGATGGGCACTTAAAGTCACCGTATTCCACTACTGTCACTGGAGCATTGCCCTCACCTAAAGTGGGCTGTCCGGAAACATCCACTTGTGCTGTTTCTACAGCGGGTGCTTCCTCTTGATTCAGAAATACCACTATGACGGATACAATTACTGCTAATACAGCGGTTGCTAGGACGATCCATTTCATTTTAGATTGCTTCGATTTATTTCCCATTTTTATATCCTCTTTTCTACTTTTATTATCCAACGCTGAGCATTAAGCCTACATAAAAACTCAACACACAAAACAATCCCATCACCAATGTCAAATATACAGGGATTTTTTGCTTGAAACTATAAATGACAAGACTGCCAAAGGCTGTGCCGAGAAACAAAAACAAAACGCCAAGAATGCTCCACTCAAATTGCAGATGCATCGCAGTATCCATCGAATCAGTATGAAAATAAGCAAAAAGATTGGAAGCTCCATTCATTCTTATAAACGATTCGATTGAATGGGGAGGTTCTTGTTGCCCTAATACTGCAGTTGCCGACAATACAAGTAACAATACAACGCTTTCTGCTCTGGCCCAAGGCAATGGATTTACCTTTTTCCCTCTGCTTAATTTCGCTCTAATGAATACGCCATTGATGAAAGCAAAGAGTAATACTGGAAGAATTAATAAATGTTTCACTAAAATTGCTTGGCCATATGGCATTTGCCACGCATCCGTATAGTCTTTTAAATTCAACGCCAAAGTCATGATATATAATCCTGAAGCCGAAATGATAATTAAACATATGATAGCAAGTGGAGTGAACCATTTTATAAATGGGAGCCAGTTTTTAGAAGACACTGAAAACCAGCTAACAATAAGTAAAATACCTATCCAAACCGTTGCAGCTGTAAAGTGTAAAGTATGAAAAATAAATCCACTTCCATCTGTTAATGAAGCTGCATGGCTTCCCCATCCCAACGCGAGAAGGAGCAGAAAAGTAAAAACGAGGGAGACAACGATCAATACTTTGCTCTTAAAAACGGGAGTAACTGATACGAAAAAATAGAAAAAAAGAGAAGTTAAAACCGTTACTGACCACGCTTGCCCTACCTCGAATTCCCCGACTACATTTTGAACGGTCAATAAAAGACCGATATCTTCGTATAGAAATACTACAAGCCGAATGACGGGAGCTGTCGATAAAAAAGCAATGCCCAAGATGGAAATTTGTAGGACGCGTTTATTTATTACCAGATCCGGCTTTTTATTGGCTGGAACTAAGTGAATAAGCAACGAACCAATTAAAAGCGAAAAACAGAGATATAGAAGCATTTCAGCTATGTATAGCCAGATCATTTAACTTTTTCGCCTCTCCAGCGCCCACATGAATGTACCAGCTGCGATTATCGCCAAAATAATAAAAATGATTATTACGGCATACGGAGGACTGGATGTTGTCGTTTCGCTAGTTTGCTGATCCGTTTCAAAGGTTTGTGTTTCTTTAGTTGGTACCTCTGAAAGGGAACCTGTAATTTGCTCTTCTGTATCCTCTGTTTTCTTCACCTCTCCTGTTTTTGCGGTAAAGCTTAAAATACCTTCAATTGGATGCCCATCCGCGCCGATTATTTTCCATTTCACAGTATAGTCCCCATCAGGCATGCTGCCCTTAGGATTCCCACTCATTGATTGTTCCAAAAGCTGAACATTGAAAGGAACTTCCTCGCCCTCTTGGTTTTCCACGGTAAAGTTGCTGCCTTTCTCCAAGGCGGTATTGAATTCAAGAACAATTTCATTAAGTTCTTCAGTCACTGTAGCTCCATCACTCGGCACACTTTTTTCGAGTGCAGTATGAGCAGAAACAGTAGTCGAACACATAAGCAGTATCAATACTGCCATTATCCATATTTTTTTCATTTGCTAAAAACCTCCAGAATGGGTTGTTTTTATTTAATAAGCCACTTTCCCTCTTATAAAGTCTACCAAGAATCTTTGAACATTAAAACAATCGTTTGAATATTAGAATTGACAAATCAACGAACTCTTTCTAAACTAATACTCAAACGAACATTTGAATGAGGTGTAAAAATGGAGGAAATCGAAATTAGTAAAAAGAATGATACATGCCAAACTTTCTGTTATGACGAAGAAGTGATTGGAAGGGTTCAACCTAAGATGGTCGGCATTCGTGGGGTGGAGTTAATCTTCAAAGCACTTTCTGATGCGACCCGACTGAAAATTGCTTATGCTTTGACACTGGAAAAAGAATTATGTGTTTGTGACGTGGCCAATATTCTAGGGACAACCACAGCTACTGCTTCGCACCATCTGCGCTATTTGCGTAATATGGGATTGGCAGATTATGAAAAACGCGGGAAATTGGTTTTTTATTCACTAGCTGATGATCATGTGCACCAGTTAGTCCGCATTGCTTGCGAGCATGCAGAGGAGGACCGATACAAATGAGCGAAACTCAGGACCAACACATTTACAAGCTCCAAAATCTATCCTGCACCAGCTGTGCCGCTAAGTTCGAAAAAAACATCCGAGAAATTCCTACAGTTGAAGACGTGAAACTAAACTTTGGAGCTTCAAAAATCACCATCGCTGGACAAGCCTCAATTGAACAATTAGAGCAAGCCGGTTCTTTCGATGGCATCCTGGTATATCCTGAACACCAACGATTGCCTGAAACCAAAGAGCCGTTTTGGAAGCAACGAGCGAATCAAACCACCATGGTTTCTCTCTTCTTTTTGATTCTCGGCTATATATCATCACTTCAAATTGGCGAAGAAGAAGTTATTACTATCGGCCTTTTTGGTCTAGCGATTTTGACAGGCGGTCTCAGTCTTTTCAAGGAAGGGCTTAAAAATCTTATTAAGTTCCAATTCGATATGACAACGTTAATGACCATCGCGGTCATTGGAGCTGCAGTTATTGGCGAATGGGGAGAAGGTGCTGTCGTAGTCTTTTTGTTTGCAATCAGTGAAGCATTGGAAACCTACTCCATGGACAAAGCAAGAAACTCCATTCGTTCACTAATGGACATCGCACCTAATACAGCTACAATCAAACGTGGAACACAAGAGTTCGAAGTAGATGTAGAGGACATTCAGGTCGGTGACATCATGATCATTAAACCAGGACAAAAATTGGCAATGGACGGCGTTGTCGCAAAAGGGAATTCGTCAATTAATCAGGCAGCAATTACAGGCGAATCTTTGCCTGTCCATAAAAGTGCTGGAGATGAAGTATTTGCAGGCACACTCAATGAAGAGGGTGCATTGGAAGTCCGGATCACCAAGAGAACTGAAGACACTACGATTGCAAAGATTATTCACTTAGTTGAGGAAGCCCAGGCAGAGCGTGCCCCTTCCCAGCAGTTCGTAGACAAGTTCGCAAAGTATTACACACCAGCTATATTAATTATCTCCCTTTTAGTCGCTGTCCTCCCCCCCTTACTTATAAATGGGGAATGGAACGAATGGATTTATCGCGGCTTAGCAGTTCTAGTTGTGGGGTGCCCTTGTGCTCTCGTCATTTCTACGCCTGTCGCTATTGTCACAGCAATCGGCAATGCTGCTAGAAATGGCGTATTGATTAAAGGGGGGATCCACTTAGAAGAAACTGGCCGTCTCAAAGTCATTGCTTTTGATAAAACGGGGACACTAACGCATGGAACTCCCGAAGTAACGAATATTGTTTCCCTGTCAACCATGACTGAAAAAGAAGTCCTTAAAACAGCTGCATCCATTGAAAACCTCTCTCAACATCCGCTGGCGGCTGCTGTTTTGCGAAAAGCGCAGAGCTCCAATATTATTTTAGCTGAAGTAGAGAACTTCCAGTCCATGACCGGCAAAGGCGCAAAAGCCGAAGTCGACGGCCAACTGTATTACATTGGCAGTCCTAATCTGTTTACAGCTGAATTAGAACGGTCACCTGAAATTTCAGCGGGTATTGAAGCGCTTCAAGCTGACGGCAAGACCGTAATGCTGTTAGGGTCCCACACTGGGATCAAAGGATATATAGCAGTAGAAGACAAGGTCAGATCCGCTAGCTCTACTATCATTCAAAAACTATACGATTTGGGCATTCAGAAAACGATTATGCTCACAGGTGATAATAAACTGGCAGCTACTTCAATCGGCAATAAACTTCATTTGACTGAAGTTAGATCAGATTTAATGCCCGAAGATAAATTAGATGCCATTAAATCTTTACGAAAACAGTTTGGCAAGGTTGCAATGATTGGCGATGGAGTAAACGATGCGCCGGCACTAGCAACTTCTACTGTCGGAATTGCCATGGGCGGGGCCGGGACTGACACAGCGTTAGAAACGGCAGATATCGCACTTATGGCAGATGATTTAGATAAACTCCCTTATACTATTGGGTTAAGCAGAAAAACTTTGAAAATCATCTTTCAAAACGTAGCTTTTGCTTTAGGGCTTAAATTGCTAGCCTTGCTGTTAATCATTCCTGGATGGTTAACACTATGGATGGCCATATTTGCTGATATGGGTGCCACATTGATTGTCGTATTGAATTCTCTGCGCCTCATGAAAACCAAATATTGAGCCAACCCCGCATAACCCGGATCGT
>NZ_JAPEHT010000137.1 GCF_028823615.1 Planococcus sp. A6 | reverse complement strand
CGAAGGTTCGAATCCTTCATGGCTCATTTATCTTTGCGCATTTTTCGCGCGGGGCCTTAGCTCAGCTGGGAGAGCGCGACGCTGGCAGCGTCGAGGTCAGGGGTTCGAGCCCCCTAGGCTCCATTGTTCCATGTGCAATCCATGTGTAAAAAGCCCGTATCCATTCAATTGGATACGGGCTTTTTTTAGTTTCCGATATATTCCGATTGTGGCCGGAAAATCACGTTATCTTGCTGTTGTTCTATGGCATGGGCAGTCCAGCCGACAATCCGTGCGATGCTGAAGGTAGGGGTGAATAGTTCAGGCGGCATTTGGATAGACCGCATAATCGCTGCTGCATAAAATTCTACATTGGTATAAAGGGCACGTCCTGGTTTTCGCTCATTTAACAAGTGGGTGATTTTATTTTCCGCTTTGACTGCAAGGTCCAGCCATGGGTCTTCTTGCTGCAGCTGCTGGCATTTTTCACGGAGCAGAATAGCGCGCGGATCTTCTGTACGATATACACGGTGACCGAATCCCATGATTTTCTCACCTTGCGCCAGTTTTTGTTCAATGACCGGATTGATCCTTTCGGGAGACTGGATTTCATCAAGCAATTCAAGCACTCCGGACGGGGCGCCTCCATGCAAAGGACCTTTCATCGTACCGATTGCAGAAACGACGGCAGCGCTTAAGTCGGATTCGGTGGAAATGGTAACACGGCCAGCGAAAGTGGATGCATTCATTCCGTGTTCCATCGTTAAGTTCAAATAGGTTTCCAAGGCTTCAGTTTGTGCGTGTGTCGGTATTTGTCCTTTGATCATCCATAGATAGTTTGCAGTATGACCCAGGTCACTTCTGGGCGCGACAAATTCCTGTCCGGTGCTTTGCCGGTATAGAAGAGCCGTCATTACAGGAAGTGCAGCAGTAAGGGCAATGGCTTGTTGTTGGATCTCCAATTCTTTGAATTCGGCATGCTCATAAGCTGAAACGAGTGTCCGCATGCCATCCATTAATGAAATTTCTTTGGGTAAAACTTGCGCAATGGCCATAAGATAATCCGGCAATTGACGATAGGATTTTAATTGTTCAATAAGTATTGCGAGTTCTTCATTTGAAGCGTGATGGCCGTGCCATAGGAAGTAGGCGGTCTGTTCGAAGCTCTTTTGATTAATCACTTCATTGATCAATGTTCCGCGGTAACGGAGTTCACCTTTATCCCCTTTGACAGATGCAATGGCAGTTTGAACGGCGACAATGCCTTTAAGGCCTTTTTGAAACATGGAAATTCCTCCTTTTTTTCAAGTATAAGCTGAAGGTTTAATTATGAAAATTAAAGATTTATAATTAAGATAATTAAAAAAGATAATTGAAAGGGGATATGAAATGGAGATGCAATGGCTGAGGACCTTTGCAGATGCGGCGGATACCCTGAACTTTCGTAAGACGTCCGAACGCTTGATGCTGTCGCAGCCGAGTGTGACGGTGCATATTCGGCAATTGGAAGAGTATTTGGGGATTCGCCTGTTTGACCGTATCAAGAACCGCGTGGTGTTAACCGAGGAAGGGCGCCATTTTAAACAGCAGGCAGAAACACTGATAGAAAAATTCGATTCGACAGTCGATGAGCTTCAATCATTTGCCCAAGGCTACCGGCGAAAATGGACCATCGCAATCTCTCCGTTAATGGCAGAGACAGTGCTGCCATATATCCTAAAGTCTTTTACGAAAGCACATCCGGACCTTGAGCTGGTTATCCGCGTAGAAGAGTCGGAAGCGATTGAAGAACTGGTAGAGAGCGGGGAAGTGTCTGCTGGCATCTCCGCTTTGCTGCCGGTAAAACGAGTGATTCTCCATGAAGTGGTTTATGAAGATCCTTTGCTGCTCATTGTGCCGAGGGATGCTTATGATGATGAGCGGGGCCCGGTGGTTTCAGCTGAAGAGGTACTGCAGCAGAATTTCATCTTTACGCATCATCATCCCGTTTTTTGGGAAGAGTTGCTGGTGAAATTGCGCGTGCAGTTGCCGGGTATCCGCACGATGACAGTGACGCAGGCCCATATCGCGAAACGGTTTATCCAGGAAGGGCTCGGCGTATCGTTTTTGCCGAAGTCGATGGTGCGCCGTGAGCTGATCGAAGGGCGTTTGATGGAAGCGCGTTTTGACTTGTTCCCGTTGCCTACTGTTGCGACGTATTTCCTGTCCCTCAGCATGGGGGAACTGGAAAAAGATTTTTTGAGCCGTGTGCAATCGGTTTATTTCCGATAAATTAAAGAGGCGATGGTTTTATAGAAAATGGCGGATTTGACGGATGCACTGGTATACTGCAAATAAGGAGGGGATGGATATGTATATTGAACAGCGCAATATTCGGCTTCGTTTGCTGAAACGTGAGGATTTTGAAGCATTATGGGCGCTTTATACACCGGACATCTTCGAATATATGCTGACTAAGGTGGAACGTTTCGAAGATTTAGAAGCGTGGTTATCGGCTGGAATGAACCAATCCAATGTCCTGGTATTTGCCGTAGAGCTTCCGGAAAGCGGTGAGATCGTCGGCACGACCCGCATTTATTCGATTGATGACACGAACAAGAGTTGTGAAATCGGAGCGACTTTCTATAGCGAAAAGGCACAGCGCACACATGTCAATACGGCCGTCAAACATGCGCTGCTAGGCTATTGCTTCGAAGAACGGGAGATGATCCGCGTCCAGTTCAAAACCGATGCTGAAAATATCCGTTCCCAAAAATCGATCGAACGGATAGGTGCGGTGAAAGAAGGGCATTTACGCAACGAACGGATCCGCTCGACAGGTGAACCAAGAGATGCCATCGTCTATTCCATCATTGATCGTGAATGGCCGGAAGTGAAAAAATCACTGGAAGAAAAAATGAATAAATATTCGGAATAATGTCAGGTTGAGCCAAGAGAACCTCAGAGGGTACAATAAATGTATCTTACTGAGGGGGTATAAAATAATGAATAAATTAAATGTTTCTATTATAGGTGTACCAATGGACCACGGGCAAATGCGCCGCGGCGTCGATATGGGGCCAAGCGCAATCCGTTACGCGGGCGTTGTGGACCGTATTGAAAATCTCGGGCACGACGTAAACGACGAAGGCGATATCCAAATCCGCAAAGCGGACGGCAAAGTGGATGAAAACACCAATTTGCGCAATATGGACGTAATTACCGAAGCAACAGAAGCACTCGGAGAAACCGTTTCAGGCGTAGCCAAAGCCGGGAATTTCCCTTTAGTATTGGGCGGCGACCATAGTATTGCGATCGGTACGCTTGCCGGCATTTCAGAGCATTACGAGAATTTGGGAGTCATTTGGTATGATGCGCATGCAGATATGAACACGAGCGAAACGTCGCCATCGGGCAATATTCACGGCATGCCGCTTGCAGCAAGCTTCGGCCATGGCCATGAGAAATTGACTAACATCCGCGGCTATTCGCCAAAAGTGAAGCCAGAAAACATCGTCATCATCGGGGCTCGTTCTGTTGACCCTGGTGAGCGCGAATTGATTAAAGAGCATGGCATCAAAGTGTTCAGCATGCACGAAATCGACAAAATGGGCATGGACCAGGTGATGCAGGAGTCGATCCGTTATTTGCGTGAAGAACGTAAAACGGACGGGGTTCATTTATCGCTCGACCTAGACGGGATCGACCCGATGTATACGCCAGGTGTCGGTACACCGGTGCCAGGGGGCATCAGCTACCGCGAAAGCCATTTGGCGATGGAAATGCTGTTCGATGCTGGATTGATCACATCTGCAGAGTTTGTCGAAGTCAACCCGATCCTTGACGAGAAGAACCGCACAGCTGATGTGGCGGTCGCATTGATTGGTTCATTGCTCGGTGAAAAATTAGTATAAGAATACAAGAGTTGTCCGGAATTTCCGGACAGCTTTTTTTATTTTATAGAATGTATAAGCGATTAGGGACAAGGGTGTAGGACCGCTGAGCGACGTATTGCACGATTCTTATCAGCGAAATAATAAACTGATGAATTCATTCGAAGAACTGGAAATTGGCTGGTTTTTTCTGGCGATGGTTTGATAGGATAGAAGAAGAGAAAAAAATGAAACCTTTTGAGAACTGGACCGTATATAAAAGACAGCCGCATGGCGGAGGGAAATGAGATCATGGATGCGTTAGTGAATAAACGAATAAAACGAGTCATGAAGGGCGACCAAGACGCATTTGCCGAAATCGTGGAGCTGTATCAACATCAGTTGTTCCAGATTTGCTACCGCATGCTCGGCAACCGGCATGAAGCGGAAGATATTGCACAGGAAGCATTTACGCGGGCCTATGTGAACATACACACTTTTGACCAGAAGCGTAAATTTTCGACGTGGCTTTACCGCATCGCCACCAATCTGTGCATTGACCGGATTCGCAAGAAAAAGCCGGATTATCATTTGGATGCGGAAGTCAAAGGCACGGAAGGCTTGAATATGTATTCGAAGATTGCCAATGATGAAGAGCTTCCGGAAGAAGAATTAATGCGGATGGAAGTTCAGGAGCGGGTGCAGTACGAAATAAGCCGCTTGCCGGATAAGTACCGGGCAGCGATTGTGTTAAAATATATCGAGGAATTGCCGCTGGCCGAAATCAGCGAGATCCTGGATTTGCCGCTTGGCACGGTGAAAACGCGGATACACCGCGGGCGCGAAGCACTTCGCAAGCAATTGAGCAATTTGTAGGAGGCGAGCATGATGAATGCGTGTCCGGAAAAAGTCATTCGCATGATGGACGATTACCTCGACGGGGAAATCAGCCCATCAGAGGAAAAAGAACTGAAAGATTCCTTGCAGAGCTGCAGCGACTGCAGAAAAATATATCAAGAACTGACCAAGACCATTGCGTTTGTCCAAAGCGCTTCACACGTCCAGGCACCGTCGGACTTTGTGCAAAAGACGATGGCCGGTTTGCCGAAAGAATCCCAGCGTGTCGGGATGAAACGCTTTATGCGCCATCACCCGCTGATGATCGCGGCGGCACTGTTCGTCTTGTTGATGAGTGCGGCGATGATGTCGAGCTTTAGCGACGACCAGCAGTTTTCATTTACCAAACAAGAGAACTTGGTAGTTGAAGGGCAGACGGTCGTCGTTCCGGCAGGCCAAACAGTTGTCGGGGATTTAACGATCCGCAATGGCGATCTGCGTGTGGACGGTGAACTTGAAGGAGACGTGACGATTGTCAACGGCCAGTATATGGCATCGAGTGGCGTCATTAACGGCGAAATCGAGGAAATCGACCAAGTATTCGAATGGCTCTGGTATACGATCAAAGGGACATTCCAGGATGCCGTCAGCTTTTTTGGCGGCAATGACCAATCAATAGACGAGTAAAGCCCATCCATTCATTGGATGGGCTTTTTGCATGGGGGCAGATGTCTCGGGATATGATATACTGAAACTATATGTACATGGAGAAAAGCGAGGGTTGCAGATGCCTTTTTTGGAAAACTTCAATGACCAGACTCCGCTTCAGATGATCGGAAATGTTATCGACATCCTGTTGGTCTGGTTCGTTATTTACAAACTTATTACTGTCATCAAGGGAACGAAGGCTGTCCAATTATTAAAAGGAATCTTCTTTATCATCATCGCGCGTCTTGTGACCCAGGCGCTCAACCTGGAAACGCTTGGTTGGATTATGCAGCAAGTGCTCGAATGGGGTTTTCTTGCCATCATCATTATCTTCCAGCCGGAATTGAGACGCGCACTCGAACAGCTCGGGCGCGGGAAATTATTCTCGAGCAGTACACTTAATGAAGAATCCGAGCGCAACCGCTTGATTGAAGCGATGAGCAAATCGGTCAGCTATATGGCGAAACGCCGCATCGGGGCACTCATTTCGATTGAGCGTGAAACTGGGCTCAGCGAATACATAGAGACGGGCATTCCGATGAATTCGGACATCACTTCCGAATTGATGATCAATCTATTCATTCCGAATACGCCGTTGCATGACGGTGCGGTCATCGTCCAGAAGAACCGCATCGCTGCGGCTGCCTGTTATTTGCCGCTGTCCGAGAGCCCGTTCATTTCGAAAGAGCTGGGGACGCGCCACCGCGCAGCACTCGGCATCAGTGAAGTGACGGATGCCATCACAATTGTCGTATCGGAAGAGACCGGGGCAATCAGTTTGACGGCGAACGGCGATTTGCACCGCAATTTGTCGCTCGAAGACTTTGAAGTGAAGCTCCGCCGTATCTGGTTCGGCGTCGAACAACAACAGACGGCAAGTTCTTGGTGGAATTGGAGGGGGAAAAAGAATGGATAAGATGATGGACAATCCGTGGTTTCTTCGGATCATGGCATTATTCCTGGCCTTTCTGCTCTTCTTTTCCGTCCAGACGGAAAATAATACGACCACCACTGAAACTGGAAGAGTGTCGGAAATGATCGAAGACGTGGAACTGCAAGTGTATTACGATGAAAGCTTGATGGTCAGCGGCGTGCCGGATACGGTCGACCTGTATTTGAGCGGACCGGCAAGCATTATCCAGACGACGCGCCAGCTCGATGACTATACCTTATTCATTGATTTGCGCAGCCTGCCTTTAGGGGAGCATCAAGTGCCGATTCAGACGGAAAACCTATCGGAACAACTAAGCGCACGCGTGGACCCGGCATTCGTTAATGTCGTGCTCGAGGAGCGGGTGTCCCAGGAATTCGATATCGATGCTGAAATGAACGAGCGCTTGCTTGCAGAAGGCTTTTTGCTGGAAGGCTTGACTGTGGAGCCGGATACCGTCACGGTGACGGGCCCACAAAGCGTCATCAACGCCATCAGCTTCGTTAAGGCGACCGTGACAGGCGACCCGGAAATCAAGGAATCCTTTACGGCTGAAGCTCGCGTGCGCGTTTTGGCAGAGGATTTAACGAAACTGGACAATGTCACGATCGAGCCGGAATCCGTGGCAGTTGACGTTACGGTAGAGGAATACAGCCGCGAGCTGCCGGTACGCATCGAATCGACTGGCGATCCGCAGACAGGCATTACCATCAATTCCTGGACGCCTACAAGTGAACAAGTACGAGTCTTTGGGCCGCGTAGTGTAGTGGATGCGATGGAGGAATATGTCATCGAAGTGGAAGCGAACAGCGTCACGGCCTCCGATACTACGGTGACAGTGGAATTGCCGATTCCATCGGGCGCGTCCGGGGTTTCTCCAGGAGAGATGCAAGTAGAAGCAGACATTTCAGTGGATGAATCTTTGGTCGTACCGGAAGAGTTGGAAAATCCGGAAATTGCCGAAAGTAATGAAGAATAAAATAGCTAAAAATGTAAAATTAGGTTAATATAAACAAATCATAATACAGAGTGATTGAAGGAGCGAAAAGCATGGGAAAATATTTTGGGACCGATGGTGTACGAGGGGTAGCCAATAGCGAATTGACGCCGGAACTGGCATTTAGGCTTGGGCGTTTTGGCGGCTATGTCTTAACGAAAAGCTCAAAGGAAAAACCGAAAGTGCTCGTAGGGCGAGATACACGAATTTCCGGGGAAATGCTTGAAAACGCATTAGCGGCTGGATTATTGTCAGTCGGTGCAGAAGTCATGCGCCTCGGCGTCATCAGCACTCCAGGTGTTTCATATCTGACACGCGTCATGAGCGCGGAAGCGGGAGTCATGATTTCTGCTTCCCACAACCCGGTCGCAGATAATGGCATCAAATTCTTCGGTTCAGACGGCTTTAAATTGTCGGACGACCAGGAAGCAGAAATCGAAGCCTTGCTCGATGCGGAAACTGACGATCTGCCGCGCCCGACTGGCGGAGACCTCGGCAGCATCACCGAATATTTCGAAGGCGGCCAAAAATACATCCAGTATTTGAAGCAAACAGTGGATGAAGAATTCGATGGCATCCACGTGGCGCTTGATTGCGCGCATGGTGCGACATCAACATTGGCGACTCATGTGTTTGCCGATTTGGATGCGGACATCAGCTCGATGGGTGCTTCGCCGAACGGCTTGAACATCAACGAAGGTGTCGGTTCGACACATCCTGAAGCACTTGCGAAGCTGGTCGTGGATAAAGGTGCCGATGTTGGCCTTGCCTTTGATGGCGACGGTGACCGTTTGATTGCGGTAGATGAAAAGGGAACGATTGTCGACGGCGACCAGATCATGTATATTTGCGCGAAGCATTTGAAATCAGAAGGCCGCTTGAAACAGGATACAGTCGT
>NZ_JAPEHT010000136.1 GCF_028823615.1 Planococcus sp. A6 | reverse complement strand
ACCTCCGCGGCTGCGGAGGTTTCGTTTATTGATCTGCGACAATCTTGTATTTCTTATGTGAAATTACGGTCATGTTGGAAGCAGCGCCGATTTCCTTGGCGTCTTCTGGTGAGATCTCGACGATCACCGAGTTGTCCATAATTTTGAAGATGGTTCCGTTAACGTCGACGCCATTGCGGGTGAATGAAATCCATTCGCCAATTTTGCGGGCCGCTACAAATTCAGATACTTCTTTTTCATGGGGTTGAAATGCCATAGTTATCCACGCCTCTCTATAATGAAAACATTATCTATCTATTATAGCATAAATTTATGGTTATTTCACCTGTTTCACTTACTCATACAAATGACAAGCGACGTAATGGCCGGGCTCTTTTTCCTGCCACGCCGGCTTTTTCTCCGCACAGATGCTCATCGCATGTGGGCATCGTGTCCGGAATACACAGCCGCTCGGTGGATCGATCGGACTTGGCAGTTCCCCTTCCAAAATGACACGTTCACGGGCTTCTTCGATGTCCGGGTCCGGGATCGGAATCGCGGACAGCAAGGCTTCCGTGTAAGGATGAAGCGGCTTATCGTACAGCTGGTCAGCCGTCGTCAGTTCGACCATATGTCCGAGATACATGACGCCGATGCGGTCTGATATATATTTGACCATGCTCAAGTCATGCGCGATGAACAAATACGTCAGCCCTTTTTCCTTCTGCAGCTTTTGCAGGAGCATGACGACTTGCGCTTGGACCGACACATCGAGTGCCGAGATCGGTTCATCCGCAATGATGAAATCCGGGTCGAGTGACAAAGCCCGCGCGATGCCGATGCGCTGTCTTTGCCCACCCGAGAATTCATGCGGATAGCGGTTGGCATGGTCGCGGTTCAAGCCGACATCTTCCAGCAATTGATGGACGCGTGCCTGCAATTCCTTTTTATTCTTATATAGCCCGTGGACTTGCATCGGTTCGGCGATAATTTCGAAAACAGTCGAACGCGGGTTGAGCGACGCGTACGGATCCTGGAAGATCATCTGCATATTGCGCAAATAATCGAAGCGGTCTTTTTCGGACATTTTATGTATATCGACGCCGTCGTATTCGACTTTGCCGTCGGTCGAGCTGTATAAGCCCATGATGGTCCGGCCGGCCGTCGATTTGCCGCAGCCCGACTCTCCCACGAGTCCAAAGGTTTCGCCGCGCTTGATATCAAATGAAATGCCGTCGACCGCTTTTAACGTCGTGTCTTTGCCGAGGTCGAAGTGGCGCTTAAGTTCCTGTACGGACAATAAAGTTTCGTTCGTCATGTTGTTTCCTCCTGTGTAAACCTGCGGACAGCACATAATTCCTTGTCATAGACCGTGCCTTCGAGACGGTTGATTTCAATGGCTTTGCCGGATGTCGGCGAATGGATCATCATGCCATCGCCGTAATAAATGCCGACATGATGAAGTTTTCCTTGCCCTTCTTCATAAGCGAAGAATAAGAGGTCGCCAGTTTGCCAAGCAGCAGAATCAAGACGGTCGATTTCTACGCCTTCCACAGACTGGTCTCCTGCATCCCGCGATATGTAGTAGCCGTTCGCTTTCAGCATATGATGGGAGAATCCGGAACAGTCATAGCCGAGGCTCGACATGCCGCCCCAGAAATACTGCAATCCCAAGAATCGTTCTGCCTCGTTTACGATCGACTGGCCGTTCCCGAGCGGAATCTGTTCAGGCGCCGGGACAAGCTGGACGTGCTTAGCTTCGATATATGCATCGCCATCCGGCGTATGGACATGGACACGCGTTTCGTTCGCATCTTTGACCGGCAGCAAGCTATTGAATGGAAGCTGGGCAATCGGCCGGCGGTCTAGCGTCCATAATTGCGCTTTATCGGCGGATACGCGTGCATAGCTTCGATCCGCAAATGAATCGACTTCTTTTAGATGTGCTAGTGGCAGCCATCCCGGATAGCCGCGCTCATCTTTATGGGACGGCTGCCAAGGGGCAATAATCTTCGCCCACGTGCCGTCGATTTCTTCTATTAAAACGGGTTCCCCGTAAAGCAGCTGCGTTTGAAGGCGATTGCTTAATGTGAGGTCCTTGGTTTCCTTTTGGTTCATCGCTTCACGCCATTTATTGATGTCCGGCGTGTCAGCCACCCCGTATGCATCCACATCTCTCACTTTATCGGGATGGGTCCAGACGCTCGTCACCGGAACGCGGCAAACCCATGTTGTCGATTGTGTCTGTGCCATGTTATCCTCTCCGTTCACGTAAAGTTTCCAGGAACCGAATTGCATCGATGCCAAGCCCCGGCTTATCTGAAAAGCGGATGGCTTTGCCGCTGTATTGGATGCCGCCTGGCAAAAGGTCCTCTTTCAGCATAAGCGGCGCATCAAAATCAAAACGCGTCACATTCGGCTGGCTCGCCGCAAAATGGGCAGCCGCGGACAGGCCGAGTTTCGTTTCGATCATGCTGCCGGTCATGCACGGCACGCCGAAAGTCTCTGCCAGTGCATTGATTTTCATTGCGCGGTGGATGCCGCCCGCTTTCATCAATTTAATATTGATCAAGTCTGCTGCGCGCAATTCCAACACGCGTTTTGCATCAACTGGTGAAAAGACGCTCTCGTCCGCCATGATCGGTGTCAATGTATTGTCCGTAACGAATTTCATTCCTTCGATGTCATGTGCCGGAACCGGCTGCTCGATCAATTCGATATTAAACCCGGCGTCTTCCATCTGATTGATGATGCGCACCGCCGATTTTGGATCCCAGCCTTGGTTGGCGTCTAAGCGCAGTGTGACTGTATTCCCGACACGCTCCCGGATGGCCTGGATTCGCTTCAGGTCCTGTTCAGGGGTATCGATGCCGACTTTGACTTTCAAGACCGTAAATCCTTGCTGCTCATAGGCTGCCGCATCTTGCGCCATTTCTTCAGGAGCATTAACCGAAACCGTGTAATCGGTCTCGATCGATTTACGGTAGCCGCCCAGAAACTGTGTCAAGGGCATGCCGGCTTGCTGCGCAATCAAATCATAAAGCGCCATATCCACTGCCGCTTTGGCGCTGGTGTTGCCGACGAGCGTCTTGTGGAGCTTCTCGAAAAGCTGTTCACTGCGTCTCACATCCATCCCAATCAAGCCGGCGCCAATCAAATGCACGGCCCGTTCGATGCTATCCAAGGTTTCACCCGTAATGACATGGGTCGGCGGCGCTTCGCCGAAACCGGAGCGGCCGTCTTGTGTCGTCAAATGAACGATGACCGCTTCAGCTGCTTCCACGGTCCGGAGCGCTGTCTTGAACGGCTTTTTTAAAGGAACGGCTATCCGGTAAGTCTCGATAGACGCTAAAACCGGCATATCACTCGACCCCCGGCAGGATCGTCAAGGTTTTCGCATCAGCATCGAGACGGGCTTTTACGCCGAGCGGCACGGAGAAATGCGGTTCGCAATGGCCAATTTTGAAGCCTTTGACGACCGGCACATCCAACTCTTTAAAATAATCATCTAGCACTTGTGCGAGTGTCCACGATTGTTCCGGCTTTTTCGGTTCAGCGTTTTTGAAATCGCCGATAACAATTCCGGCTACTTGCTCGAACTTGCGGGCTTGTTTCAGCTGATTGAGCATTTCATCCACTTGATACGGTTCTTCCCCTGTGTCTTCAATCAACAAGATCTTGTCTTTCGTGTCGATTTCAAACTTCGTCCCAAGCGTCCCGCGAATCAACGATAGGTTGCCCCCTACTAGTTCGCCATCTGCCATGCCGCTTGCTAATGTTTCAAGCTCGGAGATGGTTTCGTCGTAATGCAATTCGAACGGCTGGAACATCTGGCCGAACATGCGGCCGCTGCGCTCATGGAATTCCGGCTTTCCGACATCCGATGCCAACATCGGCCCGTGGAAGGTTACCAATTCTGCATACATTCCGATGGCATTATGTAAAAAAGTCACATCTGAGTAGCCCCAGAAAATCTTCGGGTTTTCTTTGATCATCGCGTAGTCGATCCGGTCCGCATAACGGGCAGCGCCGTATCCCCCGCCAGCACAAATGATGCCTTTCACTTCCGGGTCTTCGAACATGGCATGCAAATCCGCCAAACGTTCGTCATCCGTTCCGGCAAGATAGCCGTTTTTCGCTTCGACGGATTTGCCCATTTTCACTTTCAATCCTAATTCTTCTAAGAAAGGCAAAGCCTTTTTCAAATTCTCTAAATTCGGCGGGCTTGATGGCGAAATGATGCCCACCGTATCCCCTTTTTGCAATCGTTTTGGCATTGTGCGCATATTGCTCACTCCTCTTGTTTTCTGTTCTTCACTCATAAAACTACCAGTTTTCCTCAGTGAAAAACAGAAAAGCGCGGCGCCTGGCCGCGCTTCTGTTTTTTCATGTGCTTACGATCGATGAACGGGCGTGATCGCTTTTAGTTATATCCAGCTTCAGCGGCCTGCCTCTCGGGTCATAAGCCAATTTCCCTGTGCGGCAAAAAGCGCCGCTTCGTGGAATCGTCTTGTGCCTGTCGGAGCTTAGCGGGCGTGATCGCTTTTAGTTTTTATCCGCTGTTTTAAGGTCGATATACCCTACCGGATGGCGGAGGATGCCTTCGACGCCTTCTTTTTGCAGCTGGACTTGGTTATAGAAATGGATCGGGAAGATCGGCATTTCGTCCATTAGGATTTTTTCTGCTTCGATAAGCTTTTCCCAACGAACTTCTGAATCCGTTTCTGCTTTTGCTTCAGCGATGAGTTTATCGAATTCTTCGTTGGACCATTGTGTACGGTTCATGGAAGAATCCGTGATGAAGCTTTCAAGTGCGTTGACTGGGTCAGCATAGTCATGCAGGAATGAGCTGCGTGACAATTGGTATTTGAATTCTTTTTGCTCTGTCAAGAAGACACTCGCTTCGACGTTTTGAAGTTCAACGTCTACACCCAAAGCGGTCTTGAACTGGTCTTGCAATGTTTCAGCAATGTTTTGGTGTGATTCGCTTGTTGAGTAGGAAATCGTCACTGGCGGCAATTCATCCCAGCCTTCTTCTTCCATGCCTTCTTCAAGCAATTGCTTCGCTTTGTCAGCGTCAAATTTCACCAATTCGCCCGCTTCGTCGCGGAATTCCTGGCCGTTCGGTCCTTCAAAGCCGTAAGAAACAAAGCCGTATGCCGGTTTTTCACCGTTTTTCGTCACATATTGGACGATATCATCTTGGTTCACCGCATAAGCGAATGCTTGGCGGACTTTTTTGTTCGTGAATGGCTCTTCTTCTACATTGTAACGGTAGAAATACGTACCCGCTTGGTCCATTACGCCAAGTTCAGGAGAATCCTGCAATTGCTCGGACATTTCAGCTGGCACGCTCGATACGTCCAGTTCGCCCGCTTCGTACATTTGGTATTCTGTGTTCGGGTCGTTGACCATTGCCCAATGAACTTTATCCAATTTTACGTTTTCAGCATCCCAATATTCTTCATTCTTTTCAAAAACGAAATCTTCGTCATGGCTCCATGAAGCCAATGTGAACGGCCCGTTTCCGACAAAGCTATCCGCTTCTGTATGCCAGTCCGGATTTTCTGTAGCTGTCGCTTCGTGGATTGGGAAGAAGCTTGGGTTAGTGATGATGTTCAAGAATGCTTCTGTCGGTTCCGTCAATTTGACGACGAAAGTCTTGTCGTCTTCTGCAGAAATCGCAACATCTTCTACAGCACCTTCTCCGTTGTTATACGCTTCAGCGCCTTCAATGAAGTAAGCAAGGAAAGCTGCCGGAGAAGCTGTTTCCGGGTCTAGCATGTGCTGCCAAGCGAAAACGAAGTCGCCGGCTGTGACCGGTTCGCCGTTTGACCAGTTGGCGTCTTCACGGATATTGAATGTATACGTCAATCCATCTTCAGAGACGTCGATCGATTCAGCTGTCGCTTCGACCGGCTGAGACGATTCATCCAGGCGTGTCAAACCTTCCATCAAATTGTTCAAAGCGCCCCATGATACCGCGTTAAAGCCGATCGATGGATCGAATGAAGTCGGTTCTTCGCCGTTATTCATAAACAATGTTTTCTCCCCGCCCGAATCAGCGGAGCCTTCTTCGCCTGAATCGCTGCTCGTGTCTTCTCCCGCGTCTTCGCTTGCTGTACAAGCTGCGAGAACGAACACGAACATCGCCATCAGAAACAATACGAGCCATTTCTTCATGTGTTTTCCCCCTAGTGTTTTCTTTTTATCACACTTCAACGGTCCGTAAGACTCCCACTTTTACAAGCGGGAGATTCACGGTCCCTAAAAGTCTGATTGGATCAACTAACAATCAGTGGGATAAGAAAAACCCCCACTGATTGAAGTTTCTCTTTATGTGAACGCGCAAATGCGCCTCCAGCCAAATTTATCTTGCAAAAGCCTGTTCATCGATCAATTTTTGAGCCCTCGGATCCTGTAGCCAGCAATCCACTTTATGGGTTTCGGATAAAGCCGTCACTTCCGGATAGACATTCGTGCAGACGTCCATCGAAAACGGGCAGCGCGCAGCGAATGGGCAGCCGGTCGGCGGAGCGAACAGATCAGGCGGCGTGCCGTCGATCGGTTTCAGCTCTCCACCAGCCAAGTCGAGCCGTGGCACGGAAGTCAATAAGCCTTTTGTGTAGGGATGCTGCGGATTGTAGAAAATCTCGCGCTTGTCGCCGGTTTCAATCACTTTGCCGGCGTACATGACCGCGATGCGATCGGCGATTTTTGCAACCACGCCAAGATCGTGCGTAATCAAGATGATCGACACGCCGGTTTTCGCTTGGATTTCCTCGAATAGTTCCAGTATCTGCGCTTGGATTGTCACATCGAGCGCGGTCGTCGGTTCATCGGCAATCAATAATTCCGGCTCACAAATCAACGCGATTGCAATGACGATGCGCTGTCGCATGCCTCCTGAGAATTGGTGAGGGTATTGCTTGAGCCGCTCATCCGGATTCGGGATGCCGACCAGCTTGAGCATGTCGATAGCGCGCTCTTTCGCTTGCGCTTTGCTCAAGTTCTTGTGTTGTTTGACACCTTCTGTCAATTGCTCGCCAATTGTTAAAGTCGGGTTGAGCGCGGTCATCGGATCCTGGAAAATCATCGAGATGTCGACACCTTGGATTTTGCGCATTTCTTTCTTCGACAATTTGGTGAGATCCTGTGTCTTGAAATGAACGCCTTTGGAACTGATTTTTCCGGGCGGCTGCTGGATCAAGCCCATGATGGCATTGGATGTTACTGATTTGCCGCATCCCGATTCCCCGACGATCGCCAAAGTTTCTCCTTTATACAAGTCGAAATTGACGCCGCGTACGGCCTGCACGGTTCCGCCGTATGTATTGAATGTCACGTGCAGATCCTGTACGGAGAGAATGCGCTCATCTGTTACAGTCTTGCGCTTTTTCGGCTTTACAATTCTGCCGCGTTTGCCGGTATGGTCGACCGCATCAATATCCGCCCCTTCTTCCAAGCGGGTACGCGCCAACTCTTCAGCTATCTGCTTTCCTGTCATGTCTTCACTTCCTCATCTTCGGATCGAGTGCATCCTGCAGCCCGTCTCCAAGTACGTTAAATGCGAACATCGTCAATGAAATAAATAATGCCGGGAAGAACAAGCGCCACCAGTCGCCGGTAATGATGACCGGCAACGCGTCGTTCGCCATGACGCCCCAGCTGGCAAACGGCGCCTGGATCCCAAGGCCGAGGAAACTTAAGAACGCTTCAGCAAAAATGGCACTCGGCACCGTCAACGTCATTTGCACGATGATCGGCCCCATCGAGTTCGGGATCAAGTTCTTGCGGATGATACGCGGCGTTTTCGCACCGAACGATTTCGATGCCGTGACGAACTCATAGTTTTTCACTTGCAGCACCTGGCCCCTGACAATCCGGGCCATACCGACCCAACCGGTGATGGTGAGCGCGAGGATGATCGTCCATAAAGACGGCCCCATCACGACGAGCAGCAAGATGACCACGAGCAAGTACGGCAAGCCGTAGAGAATCTCGATGATGCGCATCATGATGCCGTCGGTTTTGCCGCCTTTATAGCCGGCGATTCCTCCGTAGACGATGCCGATAACAAAGTCGATCAATGCGGCCATCAAGCCGACGAATAAGGAAATGCGCGCTCCGTACCAGGTGCGGGTAAAGACGTCGCGCCCCGCTTCATCGGTCCCGAACCAATGCGTCGCGCTCGGCGGCTGGTTTTGGTTCGGCAAGTCTTGTGTGGTGACGGAATGCGGCGAGAAGATAGGGCCGAATATCGCCATCACAGCGAGCAAAGCCAGGAAAATCAGGCCGAGCATCGCCAGTTTGTTTTGTT
>NZ_JAPEHT010000135.1 GCF_028823615.1 Planococcus sp. A6 | reverse complement strand
ACGCCGCCGCAACAGGTTTTCTGGCCGGCAAATTGTGTGGCGCACAGGGACATTCCCTCCTCACCGGTTTTTGGCTTTTTCCATAATGGCTTCCGCTTCCTCGTAGCTGATCGATAACTCTTGCGCTGATTCCCTCACGATTTTGTCCCCATCGATGAATTCTTCTGGACCTGCACTTTCAAACTCTTCATGTAATTTATCCAATATATAGTAAAACACATCCAGCTCTTCTTTAGTCGGATACGCCCCTTCTTCATAGTCGGCCGGAATTTGGTCATTGCGTAATGAGCCTGTTTCAATGACAAGTTCGTGGTTCGAGTAATCACCCGCTTCCACTTCACTCGATCGCGCCCAATTCCCATAGGGAGAATGCTGGCCCTCTGCGAACGTCCGAAGTTCATCTATGGATCGCTCATCATCAATGACGTTAATCAAAACAGAATTGTACGGGCCGTCATCCCCAGCCTGATTGACTGCATCGGTAATCAATAATTCAATCTGTTCTTCAGAAATAAAAATATCATCTGGGAGCACCCAATAATCCCGGCGTATAATTCCCGCATCTTCAAAAACGTCCATTTCCAAAACACTGTATTCAGGGATCTCTACCTCTTCCACTTCAACACCTTGCTCACTTGCATTCGGGGAATCTGCACCCGTTTGTTCTTCCTTATCTTCACCGCACCCCGCTAAAAGTACAGCAGTTGCCAGTAATCCAATATGCCATTTCTTCATCTATAGAACCTCCAATAACTTTTCAACTTCTTCACTCCACTTCCAGAATGTTCCTGGAAGCGACCTTCGTACGATTATCAAGCAACTTCCAGATCTATGCAAATATTTTCTGAAATGAAATTGTGTGGCGCACAGGGACACCAACTACAAATTCCGCTCCATATATCCCTTGCCCCAGTCGTACATCGAATCGAGAATCGGCATCAAGCTCTCGCCTTGTTCCGTCAGCGAATACTCCACTTTCGGCGGCACGACCGGATACACTTCGCGGTGGACGATCAAGTGGTCTTCCAGTTCACGCAGCTGGTTGACCAGCATGCGTTGTGTGATGCCCGGCATGAGTTTTTTCAACTCGCCGAAGCGCTTCGTGCCGGATTTTCCTAAATGCCATAACACGAGCATTTTCCACTTTCCGCCGATGATGGAAAGGGTCAATTCTTTTTCGCAATTAAATGTCTTCTCTCCCAAATTGGGCATTCGTTTTCCCTCCATCGTTCGCGCATTTCATTCTTGTGATGCCTACTGGAATCCGTCGCTCACTGCCCCGAATCGACAGCGGCTGTCCGCGGTTCCAAAATGAATTTATTGAGCACATGCAACACGCCTTCTTCGTTGTTCGACAAGCTGGTGTAGTCCGCGAGCTCTTTTAATTCGTCGACGGCGTTGCCCATGGCGATGCCAAATCCCGCTGCTTTGACGAGGTCCGTATCGTTATGGTTGTCGCCGATGCCGATCACATGTGAACGGTCGATGCCGAGATGTTCGGCCAAAAAGTTCAAGGCACTGCCTTTATTCGCTTCCGGATGCGTCACTTCGAGGTAGCGCAGTTTGGATTTCTCGATGCACGCCTCGTCGCCCAAGATAGCCTGCAATTCTTCCTGAACCGGCGCGAGTGCCTCCGGTTCGTCGATAAACAGCAATTTCATGAAGCCGTTTTTCGCGAGCCCAAGGAGATCCGGCTCGATTTCATAGCCGACGCCGACTTCTTTGGAATACGCTCTGACCTGCTCGTTATCCACGGCGCTGTAGAGCACATCGTCTTGATAGACTTGGATATGCATTTGCTTCTCCGCTGCCAAATGGATGCATTTTTGCGCGATCTCAAACGGCACGACACGCTCCCGCAGCACTTCTCCGCTCGTCGCCGATTTAATCATCGCCCCTTGGTACGTAATCATCGGTGCATCGAGCCCCAACTCCAAGGCGATTCGCTGTGCGGACGGGTACATGCGTCCCGTCGCAATCGTCACGACCACTCCGAGTTCCACCGATTGCCGAATCGCCGTCATCGTATCCGTTGTCACCGTCAACTCATCATTCAATAAAGTTCCATCTAAATCAATCGCGATCATTTTATACATACACTTGCTCCTTCACATCAAAATAATTTCGTTGGCGGGCCTTTTATTAAAATTAAGCGCTGCACGCTGCCGCTCGCCATTCATTTCAATCAACACTGCCCTGTCACCGCAGTTCTCCATTCCATCAATTTTGCACCTCTGTGAGCGAGTTGTCCAATAGGTAAGCTTGGCATGAAAAATAAGCTTGAGACGGAATCGCTTCCAGCCTCAAGCTTATTTCTGTGCTATTCCAAATTGGCGTGTGTGCCGAACATCGCATCGGCAGTAATGTGGTACTGCTCCATATACGCCAAGACGAGCGCGTCGTACACCACCAATAGCGATTGCTCGAACAACGAACCCATCGGTTGAATGGATTTGCCGCTCACGCCATCCGCTTTCGCTTGCGCTGGGATGGTGAGATGAATGCCGGCAAGCTTGCCGATCGATGACGCCGGATTGGTCGTCACCGCTGCGACTGTTGCGCCGATTGTTTTGGCTTTTTCCGTCATCGCAAGCAAACTGCCCGTTTCACCGGAGCCCGAGCCGACGATGAACAAATCTTTTTCCTGCAAGCTCGGCGTCACCGTTTCGCCGACGACATAGGCGGTCAAGCCCATATGCACCATGCGCATGACGAACGCTTTCGCCATGAACCCCGAGCGGCCACCGCCTGCGACAAAAATCTTGTCGGCTCGCGCCATCGCAGTGACCAACCGGGAAGCTGCCGCCTCGTCCACTTGCCCGACTGTATGCGCAAGTTCGGCTGAAATTTCATTCATGAATCCAGAAGCGTTCCGCTTGATTTTCGCCGCTTCTGATTGCTTATCGTCTTTAGACGTGATGCCGCTCCCGACAATGATCAAATCCGGCTGCGCTTCGATCACTTCCGGCAAAGTTTCGAGCTTGATGCCGCCAGCAATCGCCGTTTTCGCATTTTTCACGACGCTCTTGATGGTGCGCAAGTCTGCGAATGAATCTTTGCCTTCTGCCTGCAAATCATAGCCCGTGTGGACACAAATATAATCCGCGCCCAGCACGTCCAGTTCAGCGGCACGTGTTTCGATGTCTTTCACAGCAATCATGTCGACGAGGATCTTCTTGCCGAGTTTCTTCGCTTCTTCGACTGCCCCTTTGATCGACGAATCTTCCGCCTGCGCAAGAATCGTCACGATGTCCGCTCCAGCAGCCGCGGCATTGCCGACTTCATAAGCCGCCGCGTCCATGATTTTCACGTCCGCCAAGACTTCCAAGTGTGGAAACGCCGCTTTCACTTCGCGCACGGCTTTCAATCCTTCTTGGTTAATGACTGGTGTGCCCAGTTCCACGATATCGATCGACCCTTCGACTTCCTTGATCAATTCGATGGCTTGCGGAATGTCTACTAAATCCAATGCTAGTTGTAATTTCATCTATGTGTAGCTCCTCATATGCGTATTTTGATGCTTACCAAGTGTATGTCCTGCCCTCCATCTTGGGAAGTACGCACTTTAACCGCACATACTGACAAAAAGTATACCGTCACGTGTCGAATTGTGTGGCGCACAGGGACGAACGGACAGTCAAATGCCGCTGCGACAGGGTTTCCACCCGGCAAATTGTGTGATGCACAGGGACAAGCAAGAAAACTCCCCGCCGAAATTGTGTGGCGCACAGGGACGCAAACCACCATCCGCAACACAAAAACCGCATCCCGGCGGCGTTTCGGCCACCGGGATGCGGTTGGAATTGTGTGGTGCACAGGGACAGTAACACCTATTTCTTCATCCCCTCATACTGGCGCACGACTTCTTGCGCCAGCTCGCTGTCGGCTTCGAGCCCGCTGACTTCTGTCAACACGCGCTCCGGCCCGCCTTGTGCGATCATCTCTTGGATTTTCACTGCTTCTTCGTCTTCTGCATAATCGAACAACAAAGCCGCCGCGATCGCTTTCGCGAGATGCGAATACGCTAGCCCCGCTTTTTGCGCTTGTATAGCCGGGCGCACGAGGCGGTCTTCCGGGCCGAGCTTGCGGATCGGCGCGCGGCCGACGCGCGTGACGCCGTCGTTCAAATAGCTGTTTTTGAAGCGTTCGATGTTTTTATCGATATACGCGAGGTGTTCGTTTTCGTCCAAGCCGTATTGCTTCACGAGGTACGCGCCCGTCTCTTTCAAGGTTTCCCGCACTTCCTGCTCGATTTCCGGGTCGGCCAAGGTTTCATCGATTGTCGTTTTGCCGGCGAGATATCCATAATACGCGATGACCGCGTGACCCGTATTGACCGTGAACAGCTTGCGTTCAATGAACGGCGCCAAGTCTTCGACAATCGTCATGCCGGATACGTGAGGAATGTCTTCAGTCGTCTCGACGACCCACTCGTAATACGGTTCGACCAAGACATCGAGTGAATGGCCTTCCTGGATCGGCACGATGCGGTCGACCGCCGAATTAAAGAAATACACCTTGCCCGCGAGATCCGCTTTTGCTTCGTCGCTCAAGTGGCTCAAAATATGCCCTTTCAAAATATCGGTCGCGCCAATCTGGTTTTCACAGGCAATGATGTATAATTTTTCCGAACCCGCACTCATGTCCGTCGCCACATCCAAATCAGACGCCGGCACCAAATCCGGTCCCGTTGCCAAATTGCCCTTAACGCGCGCTTCGATTCCTTTTGCGATCAACGGTGCGACGCGCGGCAAAATGTTCGGCCCGATCGCCGTCGTCAAATACGTCGCTTGCTGGATCTTCGCAATGACCGCCTCTTCGTCTTTCATATTATTGATGCCCGACACATTCTCCACCAAGACGCTTTCTTCTGTCTCCTGCGCCATGTTGACGCGGTACTTGCCTTGTTCGTTCAACCCGTCGATAATCTGTTCCGCCACATCGACGAAACTCACGTGATAGCCGGATTCCGAGAACAACGCCCCGATAAACCCTCTGCCGATATTTCCTGCTCCAAAATGGATCGCTTGTTTCATTCCAATCATTCCTTCATCAAATTATTTTGTAAGTATTCGTAAAACAACTCTTCCAACTTGCCGCGGATGACGCCTTCGTTCGATGACGAGAAAATCATCATCGCCGCTTCGCTTTCAATGAGGCTCGAACTAATCAAGCTCATGATTTCCTGTTCGCGCTCACTTAATTCCACCGGCGTCAGCATCAACAATAAATTCGTCATGTGCACGTCGCGGCCGTCCATCCCTATAACCGTACTCGGCGTATCCAAATGCACCACTTGGAACATCAAGTTCCGGACCGATTCGTCTCGGCAATGAAACAGTGCCATATTGGTCCCCGGAATCCCGAGGCCACCTTTCGTCTCACGGTCTTTTAATTGCCGTAACGTGCTCTCGGCATCCAACAACCCGTCTGACTCCATGCCGTCCAATACGTCTTCGAGCACACGCCAATAATCGGTGCCGCGCATGTTCACGACACCGAAATGCTCGAGTATCGCTTCCATGCCGGTCTGCACTTGCTTGATGTCTAGCAGCAAGCGCCGAAGATCCGGCCTGTGCTTTTTGCCCACATCGCCGAAATCCTCAGCCGGCAAATACTGCTTGTTGCGCGTCACTTTCTGGATATTGTGCTGCAAGTAATTCTCGATATGGCTGATGTCCTGTTCATTCAAAAGCGGACTCACCATCAAATAATCCACATCGGTCACCGGCAAGCGGATCGTTGAAATGACCAAATCGTAATCCTCAAAATTCGCCGTCTGGAAATCGTGGATCGACAATATCTTCACCGAATCGATTTCCGGCAGCTCTTTTTGGATGCGGCTCGCCAGCATTTTCGACGTGCCGATGCCGGTCGGACACACAACGACTGCGTCGATCTGCACGCGCTCTTCATTCATCAATAACGCCGATCCGAAATGAAGCACGATAAACGCCACTTCGTCCGCCGAGAACTCGAGGTCGTCAAACTCCGTCTCCAAGGTCTGCTTGACCGCGAGAAACAGCATCGGGTATTTCTTCTTGATCTCGTCGGTCAACGGATTGAACGATTCGAGCTTTTGCTAAAGCCGGAAAATGAGCGGCTCCATATGCGCAAGCAAGCCTTGGTACAAGGAAAAATCCTTCGTCAAATCAACGCCGAGCTGCCCCGACACATCGCGAATCATGTTTTTCACGAGTTTCCCGAGCAGCACGCTATCGTAATAAAGCACGTTGGACGCCTGGATTTTCGAGCCCTTCAACACCACCGCGAGAAACTCGATATCACCCTCCGTCAATTCGACGCCCAGACGCTCATGCAAATCCTCGCAAATCGCTTTGATGACATGGTACTCGCCGTTCGGCTCACCCACTGGCTCTTGCGCCTCCAGCAACAACCCGCTTTCGGTGCGCTGCAGTGCCAACGCTAGATGCACGACAAGGCCCGTATAATCGCTGTCGGCCAAGCGGATCTGTTCGTCGCTGATGTGCTTGCCGACCAATTTATTCGCCTCCGCGAGATAATCCGGCTTGAAATAACCGAGCACTTTGTCGTCCTGCGTCTTGCCGCGCTGCAAATAATACAAGCTTTCAATGAGCTCTTCGTAGAAATGAATCAAGAAATACGCCGCCAGTGCATGGCGTTTATGCGCTTCCTCACCCGCCACTTCCACGCCGACACCGCGCTGACGGGACAAGGTGACCGAGAACTTGCGCAGCCAATTGCCGAGCTCATCCAAATACGAAGTGAGCGTCGTCGTGCTGATGCCGAGCTGATTCGACAGCACCTGCTTTTTAAAAAACGCGCCTTCTTCCATTAAGATGACCAATAAGCGCAGCTTTTTCTCCTCAGGCGTCGCTTCCGGCGCACTCGATGCCGCAAGCTTTTGCATCAAGCGGTAGATTTTCTCGTTATTGCCATCAATAAAGAGCGCATCCGCCGCATTGCGCTTCATCGTAAGCCCGAACTGCTCCAATAGCTTATCCACCGATTTCAAATCCCGCTGAATCGTCCGCGCGCTGACATCGAGATACGTCGCCAAGGAATTGACCGTATGCTTCGCCGACATCCGCGTCACCAGCTCAATAATCGACTTTTCCCTAACCGTGACAAACATCCACTCACCTACTCCCTTGTCACCTTTCGTTGATGAAGAATATACAAGTTTTTCAATCCCAGCATTTCACTACTGAAGATATTCCGCAAAACCACTACGAAACCCTTGCTCTCACATTTACTGCGTAAATGCGTCGCAAATGAATTAGCTCAGCTTAGCTTCGCTCATTCATTCCTTGCGGGGTCTCGGGGGTCTCGTCGCTTAAAAGAGCGCTGCTCCCTTGGGAGTCTCCGTGGTTTTGCTCCATATCTATATTTATACGGTATTTCAATATGTGTTATTACTAGCAGGCCAATTAGCTTTTGATATTACCTGCTTAACTAAATATAATTATAGAAACTTATCAATTTCTTTATCTATTCTATATACAGTTTCTCACTACTACGCATATTCCGCAAAAACACTGGTTTTCCTCTTTTACCTAACTGGGTTTAATCCTTCTGACTATTCGTCACACTGAAATGAAAGAGCGGAAGGCGGCGACTAATGAATAAGCGAAAGGCACTTGAGCTTGTTCATTTGCGACGCATCTGCACTGCAGATGTGGGAGCAGCAGCGTTTAAACCTGATTCATTAACAAACAAGAAGCGGCTGAGGCCATGCCCGCGTGCAGCTGAAAGCGCGACGTCCTGTCGCATCAGCTGCATGACCCGCATCCTGCGGGCCTAAAGCATCCGCCTGGAGCGATTTCCCCACTATCTTGTACTATATCTATTTCTTTATCAACATATCTCAATGTGAATAAACCAAAGAAATAGCACAAAAAGGCAGGATTTCCCCTGCCTTTTCGTGGTGCTGATTATTTGCTGTTCAAGATGTCGAGCAGTTCTTTAGAGGATTTCGCGGCGACGAGTTCGTCGACGTTCGACTGCTCGGCGCAGATGACCGCGATGCCTGACAGGATCTCCAGGTGCGTGCCGTCTTTGCCAGCGATGGCGAAGATCAGTTTCGCTTTCTCTCCATCAAAGTCTACCCCGTCCGGAACTTGGACAACCGTGAAGCCGGATTTGATGACCGCTTTTTTCGCTTCTTCGGTGCCGTGCGGAATCGCGACATCATTGCCCATATAAGTCGTCGTGATTTCTTCGCGCTTCAACATTTCATCGACATACGATGGTTCCACATATCCTGCTTTCACAAGTGCGTCACCTGCAAAGCGGATCGC
>NZ_JAPEHT010000134.1 GCF_028823615.1 Planococcus sp. A6 | reverse complement strand
ACGACCGCAAAAGCCATGGCCGCGTAATCGATCATTTTATTGTGCCGCAGCGCAGCCATCGTCCCGAGAATGATTCCGGAAACGACCGCTACGAGAATGGTGATGATCCCCAGTTCGAAGGAAATCGGGAAGCCCCTTGCTAACAGTTCGTTAACGGTGCGGTTCGGGTCTTTGATCGACGGCCCGAAATCGAACGTGACAATCGACTGCATATAACTGAGGTATTGAATATGTAGTGGCTGGTCGAGTTTGTAGAAGCGCTCTAGATTCGCCTGCACCGTCTCGTTCGTGTTGCGGTCGCTTTCAAGCGGTGATCCCGGAACGGCGTGCATGAGGAAAAACGTCAGTGTCGCGATGATGAAAATCGTCACGAGCATCATCAAAAATCGTTTGAATATGTATTTGCCCATTGTTTCTTCCCCCTAACAGAACTTCGCTTGCATCGCCAGTTCTGTCATGACCAGCATGGCGCGATAAGCTTCCAGTATGTTTTGTGCTTCGTAGCGAACAATCGTCGTGCCTTCTTCAATGCGGGTGCCAGGCATCATTGCCGCCAGCTCCGCTTCCCCGTAATTGGTGAATTCCATGCGAAGCGTCGGCTTCTCAGGCGGCACAAGCGGCTTTACGCGGTCTTTATGCTGAATCGCTTCCTGCGTTTTCTCTCGCAGCAAGCGCTGCGCTTTTTTCGGATGCAGCGTTTTCACTGCAGAACGCGTCAAGGTCTCTTTTACCGCGACAGTCGTGACACCTGGAATAAGCGCTTCTGCTTCCCTGCACGCGCAGTCATCTCCCGCTACCATCAACACTGGAACGCCGTGGTAACCTGCGACATATGCATTGAATCCGAGTTCGCCGATTTCGACATCATCGATCCACATCGAACGGACGCCGAAAATCATGGCGTGCGACATGACGCCTTTTTGACCGGCGCGTGCATGATAACCTGCGAAAAAAGCACCCGTATAGCTATCGTCCAGGCCTTCGACCATCGAAAATGCTTTGACGCCGCCTGTTATGAGTTCCGCTTCTTCGTGAAGGTCTTCGGCAATCAAATTGTTCATCTTGGAATGGGAATCATTGATCAGAAAAGATTCCGCTCCTGAATCGAACGCCCCGAGGATGATGGCATTGGCGTCTCCTGTCATGAGGCGCCGTCCCCTTTCATAATTCGCTTCTTTCGAGTCCACATATGTATAATCCGGAAGTGCCGTCACGCCTTCCATGTCCATCGACAAGTAAAATTTCATGCTGCGTATTTCCCCTTTGTTTGTCTAATTCGGAATATTTTTGAAACTTTTCATGTATTAATGTATCAATATTGTAAGAATATTTCAATATAATTTTTTATTCGATATACTTTATTTCACATGCAATTGACAACGGACAAAAACCCGAAATCAACCATTTACTGGCTTGTTTACGATTTCCCATGCATAAATAATGCATGGCATCACCCATGCCTATTTTTCTATACATCGTTGTTGACCTGACAGGTCGTTAACCTGTTGCCAGTCCATTCTTTTTCTAAAAGGGCCATGGTGATTTTATAAATTCCAATAGGCATTCCTCTATTTATTTTAATTTTTAGAATATTTGGTAATTTAGTCTCATGCATTATCTTCCAGCCCCTTATACACTGTAAATAAGTTATAAATAGTTCAACCGAACACTATAACTAGTAAACAGGGTTTCCCGACAATCAGAGAAGGAGCGGATCATCATGAATAATTTTGAAAAAGTACTGGAGATGCAATGGGGAGATCTTGCGCTGGGCGTAACGGGTTCTGCAGTCGTAATGTTGGCACTCAATTACTTCATGCTCATGTAGAAAGGAGCACAATATGATTTCCGAACATACGTAAAAGCCCTTTTCCGATAGACGGAAAAGGGCTTTTAAAACGCCTGCTCTCGAATTCCCGGGCAGACGTTTCTTATCCATAGGCTGTTGTATGCTTCATCATAGACCTCCATCGAGTAATTGTTTTTGCTGGGACAGCAGCTTCTCAAACAGTTCCTTATCCCCCGCGGCTAATGCCTGGTCGATCATGCGGTTGAAGTTTTCCTGCTCCAGGAACTGGATTGCTTCGGTCGCTTCTTTCTTTGTTTGTTCGTTCACTTCGATCAATTCCGCCCTTTCTTCCTTCAATATGCTCTGAAGGTGTGTATGGATATCCGAGACCAGCAATAATTGGTAGAGCGGCAAACGGATAAAGCGGTTCCCTTTTTGGAATACAAAGACTTCGGAAAGGTTTTCTACTTGGAAGGTATTCAAATTGACGATGATTTCCTTCCCTTCGACAGGGATGAAATGAAACACTTCATCGTCCTTCAGGATCGAAAAGTATTGATAAGCGAACACAAACTTGATGCGATGCCCTTCTCTCTTTGTATAAAACGGCTTCATCAGTTTTACATGCAACATCTGACTCCCCTCCTTATATTTCAGAATATTCTGCTTACATGAATCATACCATAAATTGGTCGAAACGAATAGAAATAAGTATGAATAAACGATGGCATTTCCGCTTCTTTTTCCTTCTTCGTTTACTGTATTGCCACAAATGCGTATAATAGAAGGAAATGTTTTTATTTGGGGCGATGCAGATGGCTACGGTTCTATCCTTAGCAAAACAATACGAAGATACGATCCACAATTATATGGCTGCTATCGACAAGTCGCTTCATCCTACGCGTGCGCTGGATGAGGAAATGGTTCGAAAAGCAGTCTTTTTAGTGCGCCATGACGGCGTGCAGATACATTCTTTCAATGAAGAACGCCTGCTGCTCGAAGCGAGCGTGAAAGATGCCCACTCGGTAAAAGTGGTGCTCAATTTCGGAAAACTCGCTGCCGTATGCGCTTGCCCACAGGAAACAAACTGCCGTCACCGATTAGCGGTCATTTTTTCGCTTTACCAAAAAATCGACTCGCTTTCCGAATGGGTCGCGAAATGGCGTGATAAGGAGAATGAGAAATTGTCGACACTGACGAACAAACGCTCACCCGATCAATGGGAAGCACTAATCCGCAGCACGTGGCGTGAACCGATCAATGATTACGTCACGCGCAATTATTTCTATTTTGAGCAATTATACGAAGGACGCTTGAAAAACGCCCTGTCCTTCATGCCACTCGAGCGTGAATGGAAAACTTTATATAAAACCTATGCCCACCTGATTTCATTGACAGAAGTATGGGAGACGTTCAGCGCGGGAACAAAAGAAGTGCATCATTCCTTCTTCAAAACCTGGTTTGCGGACGAATTGCATGCACTGCGTGATATGCTTGGACAATTGCGCGGCTTGCATCGCACGTTCGAATCGGACGCTTTTTTCACTCATTTGCGTGAACTGGTCCGCGAATTTGCGGAAACGAACGACGATTCGTTTTCGGAACGCTTTGAAATCTACCAGCTGTTCTGGACCGAATTATTCATCAGCCGGCGCGAACGGCTGAGCGGGCTCGAGGAATTCCGCCGCCCAGATGAACGAGTCAAAGCCTTTTTCGCTTTGCTGCTCGGGAACGAAGTCTCTCCCGGCAATATTACGCCTGGCGCTGCAGCGGACTGGGTCAAACTTGCCGTGCTCGCTGAAGAAGAAGGCCATCAACAAGGGCTCTCCGCAATCTTGATGGCCATCAAGCCGCATGTCCGGACATTCCTGTTTGACGGATTGTTTACACAGTACCGCCATCACTATGTCCGTGTTTTGAGCCGCCTGTATTCATTGATCGACTTGACCGAAGACGATTGGGAAGATTTGTTTACACAATTCGGCCATTACGGCTTGCCTGCCTATTCAGCCTACCTCGTCGAAAAAGGCATGTACAAGCAATGGGCAGAACTTCACCAGCTGCATAATTCCCCTCTGTATTTTGCAGAGGAATGCGGATTGAAGGAAGTGCATAACTCCGCTCCTGATTTCGCGCTGCCACTATACCACCGCTATGCGCTGCAGCATCTCGAAGAACGCAGCCGGACAAGCTATAAACAAGCCGTCCGCGTATGGAAGAAAATGAAAGCCGCGTGCAAGAAAAGCGGACAGATGCCGTTTTGGAACGCTTATATGAATGAAATCCAACATCGCTACAAACGCTTGCGCGCACTCCAGGAAGAGATCGAGAAAGGAAAGCTGTTATGAATCAATTCCAAACCGAAGGAAGCCGTACGTATTATTTAAAAATAGAACAGTCGGACGTGTTCCGGCTTCAGGCTTATAACGACAGCGGCAACCGGATCCCTCCGGAAATCTGGTCGCCATTCTTGTTTTTCGCCGACAAGGACAGCTTTTTCGGCATGAACGTTCAAACAGATGGCTTGGACCTGTTATTGACGCCAGCCGATTTTGTCCGGTTGTTCCAACAGGATCCCCATCATTATGTCCAGTTTTCCGGGCGCCGCCTGCAAGACGAATCTTGGCTGAAACTTGCGCGCCGCGTCGCCGACTCCTTGAACGATTCGGCCTTATGGCAGCATGTTCAAGTCGAAGATGGCGTCATTTCCATTGATTCGGCATATGGCGATGCGGAAATTCGCTCGTTCTTGACCGATACCATCGGACACCAGCTGCGCCAAAAAGGGCTCACTTCTGCCCAATTGCCGTACCTTTTGCATTTCGTCGAACATGCCGGCTGGGACGGACTGGAACCTGCGGATGATTATGTGCTCGCGATGCAATTGACCGAACCGGACGATAGCGGCTTATGGGCATTCCGGACAGCGCTGCGCACTAAACGCGGGAGCGCTTATTGGACGCCTTCGAAACGCCGTGAAAATGAAGTGATCGAAAAAGTGCTGCCTGAAAAATGGCGTGCCCATGCGCGTGACATCCAGGAGCGCCAAAGCTTGATCCTCAGCTTATGCCCTTCTGTCGAACGCTATGAAGCGGACCAAATGTATATCGCCCGCTGGACCGATGCGGAAGTGTTGAACTTCCTCCGCACCGACGCCGACTTATTGCAGGCATTTGGCGTGGAAGTATCGATTCCTTCCTGGCTGCAAGCTGTTCAGGAATCGAAAGTGCGCGTCAAAGCGAACGTCACTTCCCCGGCGAAAAAAGCATCGGTCGTCGGCCTGGACCAAATCATCAGCTTCGACTGGAAGTTCTCGCTCAATGGCGTTGATTTGAGCATGCAGGATTTCGAGCAGCTAGTGACTGAAAACCGTGAATTCATCCGTGTCGGTAACGAATGGGTGCGCGTCGACTCGAATCTGTTGATGCAGCTGCGGCAGATGATCGAAGAAGCGGAAGACGCCGATTGGACACTGAAAGATATGCTGTTCCATAATGTGCCGGACGTCATGCTCGAAGAACCGGGCGAGGAAGACGATCCGCTCGTCGAGTTCCATTTGAATAAATCCTTGAAAATCCTGCTCGACAAATTGCTCGATAAGCGCGACTTGCCGGAAACGCCATTGCCGGAGAACTTGAAGACCGAATTGCGCCCTTACCAGAAGACCGGCTTCGATTATTTAACCTTCATGCGCGAAGAAGGCTTTGGTTTGTGCCTAGCAGATGATATGGGGCTCGGCAAGACGGTGCAGTTGATCGCCTACTTGCTTCATGTGCACAGCGAAAAGCCGAAACAGCCATCGCTCATCATTTGCCCGACTTCGGTCCTCGGCAACTGGCAAAAGGAATTGGAGCGTTTTGCGCCTGATTTGAAAGTGGCGACGCATTACGGCAGCAACCGCCCGAAAGGCCAGGCCTTCTTGGACTCGCTTGCGGCGGAACAGCCGGACGTCGTGCTGTCGACATACGGCATCGCTTCGTCCGATAGTGTCGAAATCCAATCGATCACATGGACGAGTATTACGCTCGATGAAGCACAAAACATCAAGAACATGTACACGAAACAATCGCGGACGATCCGCAAGTTCAAAGGGCAGCATCATATTGCCCTGACCGGAACGCCGATCGAGAACCGCTTGTCTGAACTGTGGTCAATTTTTGATTTCATCAATAAAGGCTACCTGTACCGCATCAAGCAGTTCCAGGAAGCCTTTATGGTGCCGATTGAGCGGGATGATTCCGAACAGGCCAAAGAAAAGCTGCGGCAGCGCATTCAGCCATTCTTGCTTCGCCGGACCAAAAAAGATCCCGAACTGCAGCTGAACTTACCGGAAAAGCTGGAGCAGTTGGAATATTGCCCACTCACGCCGGAGCAAGCCGCGCTGTATGAGGGGCTTGTGCAAGATACGGTGCAGAAGATGGGGACGCTCACAGGCTTCGAGAAAAAAGGCCTCGTCCTGAAAATGCTCAGCAAGCTGAAACAGCTGTGCAATCATCCGTCCCTTTATTTGAAAGAGCCGTATACAACCGCAGACGAGTTATTGCCTCGCTCCCAGAAACTCGAGCGCATCGTGACACTTGCGGGGGAAATCGCGGAACGTGGGGAGCAGTGCTTGATCTTTACGCAGTACATCGGGATGGGCCATCTGCTGCAGCAGGCGCTGAATGAATTATACGGGCATGAAGTGCCGTTTTTGACCGGCAATATGCCGAAAAATCAGCGTGATTCACTGGTTGCTGCATTCCAGAATGGGGAATTCCCGATATTTATCCTATCCTTGAAAGCGGGTGGCACCGGACTCAACTTGACGGCTGCTACGCATGTGTTGCATGCGGACCGCTGGTGGAACCCGGCTGTGGAAAACCAGGCGACCGACCGGGCATACCGCATCGGCCAGACGCAGTTTGTCCATGTCCATAAATTTGTGACGATCGGTACGATTGAAGAGAAAATCGATTCACTGCTTACGCAGAAGCAATCGATGTCGGACCAGTTTATCCAATCCAGCCAATGGATGACGGATCTGTCCGATGACGAACTGAAAGAATTGTTCACGTATAGCTTCTAAAAAATCCGGCCAGGACCCCACCTGGACGGATTTTTTCTTTTGGACAGCAATCATCAGTTTTTCTCGCCTGTGGCGAAGACCCGTTTCAGTTCTGACAGCTCCCGCTCCGCTTCAATCATGCGCTGATGAAGCGAAGCAGTCAGTTTGATCAATTGCTCCATATGGACTTCCAATTGGAGCTGAAGTTCTTTCGGCATTCCACTTGCCTCCTTATGCGTCAACTGTTCACCTGCTCAGTTTCGGGCGGCTGGAAATCGAACTCTGCACTAGAATCCGGTTCCGTCCGCTTGGGGATGAGATCGTCTGAGGGCTTTCGTTTATCGAGGAAACGTACTTGGTCGCCTATCACTTCCGTTACATAGACGCGGGAGCCATCTTCCTTATCATAATGGCGTGATTGGATTCTTCCCGTAATGGCGACTTGAGAGCCTTTCATGCAATACTTGGCGACGTTTTGGGCTGTCCGGCCCCAGGTGGAGCAAAGAACATAATCGCTTTCGATTTCACCACGCTGGTTTCTGAAGTTGCGGGAAATGGCCACGACGAAGGTAGTATGTACACGCCCTTCCCCCAGCACCCGCATCGACGGGTCTTTCGTTAATCGACCTACAATGCCTACTTGATTCATTGATTTCACCTCCTGCCGGACAGGCCGATTCAGCTGCTAATATATTCGCCTGCTTGCTGTCCTGCCGGTAATGAAAGCATACTAATACCACCATTTCCTTGGCAATGTGGGAAATCGCGGATTTGAAAGGATTTCGGACATCATTTGCGGAATTCTGGAAAGAGCAAAAAGTTTTTCCGAACATTTCGTTCTGTGAACTATAGTGCTTCTTGCACAGTCAGCCGGAATGCAAAATCGCCATTTTGTTGCAATGCATTTTTTCCATAGACATTCGCCGGGCATTTCCCCGCTATGCTATACTGAAAACAAAGCTTTATCTGGAGGGAATTGCATGAAAACATTCAAAATGCTGTCGCTCGCCGTTGTAGACGGAGAACAACTGGTCGATTACCCGCTCCATGACGGCCTGATCATCAACCAGGAAAATTCCCAGCGTTCATGGGTTCTTGAACTGCTGGTCGACGAAAAGCATGAAGCTGTTTTTCTCGATATGAAACAAAGCGGTAAAGTACATGATGTCAAAGTCGTCATTTCCTATCCTGGAAACGAACCGGCCACGTTTGAAGTGATTATCCATGCCGTTAAACCAATCGGCGGACATGTCTCTGTGCTGATGAAAGGGACCTTGAAACGGGCGCGCCGCAAATACGCCGAGACGTTATTGTCGGAGCTATTGGAAGACGGGCTCGAAGGAGAGGAACTGCTCGAGCGTTTTGAAACGGATATGCGGGAACGGCCGGTATTGCGCAAAGACGAAACCAAATCCACATAAAAAAACTGCCTCCGCGGCCGAATTTGAACTGAA
>NZ_JAPEHT010000133.1 GCF_028823615.1 Planococcus sp. A6 | reverse complement strand
CCTTTTTACATGTTTGCCGAAAAAGGTTTACAGATGAGCTGGAGGGATAAAGAGATGGAACAGCAGAAATAAGGAAAGAGGGAATGTATATGTTTGAACGCACCGCAGGCAGCCATGTAGTAGAGCTGTTGAAGCAATGGAATGTAGACCATATTTACGGAATGCCGGGGGATTCCATCAATGAATTAATGGAAGAACTGCGCAAAGTAGATATCCGTTTTATCCAGATACGCCATGAAGAGACAGGGGCGCTCGCCGCTTCAGCTTATTCGAAATTGACCGGGCGCATTGGCGTGTGCCTGTCGATCGCAGGTCCAGGGGCGATCCATCTGCAAAACGGTCTGTATGATGCGAAAAAAGACAAAACTCCGGTACTCGCGATTGTCGGGCAAGTGACCAGCAGTTCTGTTGGGACCGACACTTTCCAGGAGCTGAAATTGGAATCGATGTTTGAAGACGTTTCGGTCTATAACCGCCGCGTGCAAAATGCCGAACAATTGCCGGATATGCTCAATCAGGCGGTGCGTGCAGCCTATGCCGAAAAAGGCCCTGCTGTGCTCGTGGTGTCGGACGATTTATTCAGCACGAAAATCAAACGGGAGAAGGAAATGACCTCTCCCGAATATTCAGCGCCGCATATTCGGGCAGCAGCAGAAGATTTGCAGGAAGCGCTGAAGCTATTGGAGACTGCGAAAAAACCAGTCATCTTGGCAGGTAAAGGCGCACAGGAAGCGGCTGGTGAAGTGTTGGCTTTCTCGGAAAAACTGAATGCGCCAATCATTGCATCGCTTCCGGCGAAAGGATTAATTCCTGATGATCACCCGAATAACCTCGGGCAGCTCGGGCAACTCGGGACGGAGCCGGCTGAAGAGGCGATGAAACAAGCCGACTTGATCATTCTCGCCGGTACAGCGTATCCATACCGTGAGTATTTGCCGGACAAAGCGCCTGCCATCCAAATCGATCTCGACCCGCGCGTGATCGGAAAATACTATCCCGCAACTGTAGGCGTAGTCGGGGAACTCGGGCCGGCACTTGCCTGGTTGACAAGCAAGCTCGGTGAAAAAGATGCCGGGTTCTTGGAGCAATTCCAGGAGAAACGACGCGCTTGGCATGACAAGCTGCGTGAAGATATCGATAAGCAAACTGACATGCTTCAACCTCAGCAAGTACTTGGCGAAATCCAGCACATCATGGAGCGGGACGCTGTCGTTTCACTTGATGTCGGCAGCATCACCATCTGGACAGCGAAATACTTGCAGTTGACTGGCCAGAAGTTGGTGTTGTCGTCCTGGCTCGGCACGATGGGCTGCGGTTTGCCGGGAGCCATTGCAGCGAAACTGGCATATCCGGAAAGACAGGCCATCGCTATCGTCGGGGACGGCGGATTTTCCATGGGCATGCAGGATTTTGTCACTGCAGTTAAATACGAGCTGCCGATGATCATCGTCGTCTTCAACAACCAGAAGCTTCAATTGATTGAAGACGAACAAAAAATGGCAGGCAATAAGCCGACCAATGTTGAGCTTGCCAATATCGACTTTGCGGCGTTTGCCATTGCGTGCGGCGGAGAGGGCTATACGGTTAAAACACGTGCCGAATTGCAAGACGCGTTGTCGAAAGCAAAAGCAAGCAAACAGCCAGTCGTCATCAATGCATACGTAGAAGACATCTCGGCTGTATTATAGAAGGAATTGTAACAAGGATATGAATAGACGAAAGGAAGGCGAAATGGATTGACTTCGAAAATGATAGCACTAGGATTTTACAAACCCGGAAATACCGATCAACCGCCCGAATTCGAGGCAGTAGAATTGGACAAGCCAGAGCCAAAAGGACACGATTTGCTCGTGGAGGTAAAGGCGGTATCGGTCAACCCGACAGACTACAAAACACGTGATTCGAAAAAACCGGACGATGACTCCTTGACGATCGTCGGAAGGGACGTTGCCGGAGTGGTCGTTTCCGTTGGCAGTGAATGTTCATTGTTCAAAGAAGGCGACGAAGTGTTTTATGCCGGCACCAATGTCCGGGAAGGCGGGCATAGCGAATTCCATTTGGTCGATGAGCGCATCGTCGGTCACAAGCCGAAAAACTTGGATTTCGCGCAGGCGGCTGCTTTGCCGTTGACGGGATTGACCGCAATGGAAGCCCTGTTTGTGCGTTTGGGCATTTCGAAAAACCCGCAGGACAATGAAGGCAAGAACATCCTGATCATCGGAGCTGCGGGAGGTGTCGGTTCGATCGCTACGCAGATCGCCAAATTAGCAGGGCTTACCGTAATCGGAACCGCGTCGCGTCAGGAAACGATCGAGTGGGCCAAAGATCATGGCGCGCATCACACGATCAACCATCACCAGGAATTGCTGCCTCAATTGAAGGAGCTGGATATTGACGGCGTGGACTATATCTTCTGCCTGACCAATACCGATGACCATATGGCAGGCATGGCGGACGCAATTCGGCCACAAGGCAAGATTTGTTCAATCCTGCCGGCATTCGAACCGCTCGCACCGGCCTTGTTCGGAAAAAGCGTGACCTTCGTTTATGAATTGATGTACACGCGTTCGATGTTTCAGACAGAAGACATGATCGAGCAGCATCAGTTGTTGAATGAACTGTCGGAATGGGTAGACAGCGGCAAGGTTCAGTCGACACTCAATGAAACGATGGCGCCAATTAACCCGGCAAACTTGAAAGAAGCTTACGGAAAACTGATGTCTGGCAAGACCATCGGGAAAATTGTTCTCGAAGGTTCTGTCGAGAAATAAATGAAAGAGCAGCGTGCATGTGCACGCTGCTCTTTTAAATTTAGCCATCATTTCTTTTGGCGCTGTTGTTTTTTCTCGATCGCGACTAAAAATGGCGGCGAATGCTGCTGGTTGATGAATTCATATTTCAGGACGTCGTAGCGGGTTTGCGGCAATTGCTTGACATAATCCATCACCGCGTCGCGCTCTTCGCTGCCGCCGTCGTGGCCAGAATAAATGACGGCTACCACCAAGCCGCCTGTCTTTAAGCGCTCGAGACATTGGCCGATTGCCTGCAAAGTGCTTTCCGCTTTGGTGATGATGGTGTGGTCGCCTTTTGGTAAATAGCCAAGATTGAAAACGGCGGCTGCAATAGGTTCGGTGACATACTGGTCGATTTTCGCATGGCTGTCGCAAATCAATTCGACATGACGAAACGCTTCTGTGCGCTGCCTAGTCGCTTCGATTGCTTGTTGCTGGATATCGAATGCGTAGACTTTTCCAGATGCACCGGTAAGCCCAGCCAGGAAATGGGTATCATGCCCGTTTCCGGCAGTTGCATCTATCACGCTGTCACCTTCGTAAACGACTTGTTCGAGTAAAGATTTAGTGAAAGGCAAGACGCGCTGCAAAGTCATAATGCCACACTCCCCGCATAATGCTTGCCTTGCCAGCTGCCGCGCGCCTCGAGTTCCTTATCGATGCCGTTCAGCACTTCCCATTTATTCGTGCTCCACATCGGGCCGATCATCAAATCGATCGGGCCATCTCCTGTGATGCGCTGGACGACCATGTCGGGCGGGATGATTTCCAGCTGGTCGGCGACGAGTTGGATATAGGCGTCCTTTTCCATGAACTTGAGCATGCCTTTTTCGTATTGCTTGACCATGGGCGTTCCGTTGAGTAGATGCAGCAGGTGGATCTTGATTCCCTGGACGTCGAGTTGTGCGACTGTCTGTGCCGTTTCCATCATCATGTCTTTGTCTTCAAGCGGCAAACCGTTAATGATGTGGCTGCAAATATTGATGCCGTGTGTGCGCAGTTTGTCGACACCTTGTTTGTAAGTGTCAAAATCATGCGCACGGTTGATGAGCTGCGCAGTGCGCTCATGGACAGTCTGCAGGCCGAGTTCCACCCATAAATACGTGCGTTCATTGAGTTCAGCTAAGTATTCAACGACTTCATCCGGCAGGCAGTCGGGCCGTGTGCCGATGCTGATGCCGACCACATTTTCCTGTGCGAGTGCCGCTTCGAATTGTCTTTTAATGACGTCAATCGGTGCATGGGTATTCGTATACGCTTGAAAATAGGCGATGTATTTGGCGTCTTTCCATTTGCGGTGCATTTTCGCTTTCACCTGCTCGAATTGCACAGCGATCGGGTCGACACGGTCTCCGGCAAAATCACCGGAACCGGCGACCGAGCAAAACGTGCAGCCGCCAAAAGCGACTGTGCCGTCGCGATTCGGGCAGTCAAATCCCGCGTCCAGCGAGATTTTCATGATTTTTTCGCCGAATTGCCCGCGCAAATGGCGGTTCCATGTATAATAACGCTTCCCGTCACTCGGGAAGGGGAATTCATTGTCCATAATAAAACCACTCCTTAGCTGTCATTATAACACGCAGTTGCCGGCCGAAAAGCCGCCAAAAATCGTGCGCCCATTGTCCTTGTTGCGTTTCCCATGGAGTTTTGGTTAAATTGTTAATGGAAGCGTTTTATTGAATCAAAATTCAGTTAATGTTGCAGAGGGGGAAACGCGCGATGAAACCGATTTACAATTCTGCCAAAGAGGCAGTCGAACCGATACAAGACGGAGCCACCATCATGGTTGGAGGATTCGGGCTGGTCGGAATTCCAGAACAGCTGATCCTGGCGCTTGTCGATAAAGGGGTAAAAGATCTAACAATAATTTCCAATAACTGTGGGGTCGACGAATGGGGTCTTGGCTTATTGCTGAAAAACAAGCAAATCAAGAAAATGATCGGCTCGTATGTCGGCGAAAATAAAGAATTCGAACGCCAAGTGTTGTCCGGCGAAATCGAAGTGGAACTCACGCCACAAGGCACGCTCGCTGAAAAAATGCGCGCAGGCGGAGCCGGAATTCCGGCATTCTTCACACCGGCAGGCGTCGGCACGACCGTCGCTGAAGGCAAGGAAATCCGCGAATTCGATGGCAAGGAACATGTGCTTGAAATGGCGTTGAAAGCGGACTTCTCGCTGGTCCGTGCACATACTGCAGATAAAATGGGCAATCTTGTCTACAACAAGACTGCACAGAACTTCAACCCGCTAGCGGCAGCTGCCGGGAAAGTGACGATTGCGGAAGTCGAACATTTGGTGGAAATCGGCGACATCAATCCGAATCACGTGCAAACGCCGAGCATTTACGTACAAGGTTTGCTGCAAGCAGACCAAGAAAAACGAATCGAGCGTTTGACGACGCGTTAAGAAAGGGTGGGGACAGAAGTGGACAAACAGGCTATCAGAGAACGAATCGCAAAACGAGCGGAAAAAGAAATCAACGATGGAGATTACGTCAACCTGGGCATCGGCATGCCGACCTTGGTCGCGAACTTCATTTCCGATAATAAGCAAGTCGTCTTGCAGTCCGAAAACGGATTGCTCGGCATCGGGCCATATCCGACAGAAGACCAAGTCGATCCCGATTTGATCAATGCCGGAAAAGAAACCGTCACGACGATCCCGGGCTCCGCATTTTTCACGAGCGCTGAGTCATTCGCAATGATCCGCGGCGGACATATCGATGTCGCGATCCTTGGCGGCATGGAAGTCGCAGAAAATGGCGACTTGGCCAACTGGATGATTCCAGGGAAAATGATCAAAGGCATGGGCGGCGCGATGGATCTTGTCCATGGCGCGAAAAAAGTCATCGTCATCATGGATCATGTATCAAAAGACGGTTCAGCGAAAATCAAAAAAGCGTGCGAATTGCCCCTTACCGGTAAAGCGGTGGTCAATTTGATCATCACGGAACGCGCGGTGATTGAAGTGACGGATACTGGCCTCGTGTTGAAAGAAGTGTTCGAAGGCTTCTCGGTCGACGACGTCGTCGCTGCAACCGATGCCGAGTTGAATACCGATAGCGTCAAAGTACACTGAGCTATTGCATAAAAACAGACGCTCAGCTAAAATGAAATCAATAGCAAATGGCCATGAAGAGGAGCAGTAGGACATACAAAGCATAAAAGAGAGCCGGCGGATGGTGCGAGCCGGCATGCAGGATGTCTGAACTCGCCTTGGAGTCTGCGCAATGATTGCGCCGTTTTCCGCGTTAAGGAATCAAGTTGAGCGCCAGAGCGCTAATTTGGGTGGTACCGCGGGAAAAATCCCGTCCCTTAGTTTAAGGGGCGGGATTTTTTTATTTTGCTGAAAACTTGTTACGCTAGCGGACATCTGCTTGTATTTAGAGGAGGAAAATCGGAAATGTCTTTTAATCACAAAGAAATTGAAAAGAAATGGCAGCAACATTGGCAAGAAAACAAAACCTTCAAAACGGAGAATACGCCGGGCAAAGAAAAATTCTACGCTCTTGATATGTTCCCGTATCCGTCAGGCGCCGGGCTTCACGTCGGGCATCCGGAAGGCTACACGGCGACTGATATCTTAAGTCGCCAAAAACGCATGCAAGGTTACGACGTGCTTCATCCGATGGGCTGGGATGCATTCGGTTTGCCGGCAGAACAATATGCGCTCGATACCGGAAACGACCCGGCGGAATTCACGGCGAAAAACATCGAGACCTTCAAGCGCCAAATCCAGGAACTTGGCTTTTCCTATGATTGGGACCGTGAAATCAACACGACCGACCCAAACTATTACAAATGGACGCAATGGATTTTCATCCAGCTTTACAATAAAGGCTTGGCATATGTCGATGAAGTAGCGGTCAACTGGTGTCCGGCACTTGGCACCGTCTTGGCCAATGAAGAAGTGGTCGATGGAGTTTCTGAGCGCGGAGGCCATCCGGTCGAACGCCGCCCGATGCGTCAATGGGTGTTACGAATCACTGAATACGCAGACCGTTTGCTGGAAGACTTGAACGAACTCGATTGGCCGGAAAGCTTGAAGGACATGCAGCGCAACTGGATCGGCAAATCCGAAGGCGCGGAGCTCGAATTCAAGATCGACGGCACCGGGCTTTCATTCCGTGCATTCACAACGCGCCCGGATACGATTTTTGGCGCGACTTACGCGGTGCTTGCCCCAGAACACAAATTGGTTGGGGAAATTACGACATCTGATCAGAGCGAAGCGGTAGCTGAGTATATCGACAAAGTAAAAACGAAAAGCGATTTGGAGCGTACGGATCTCGCGAAAGATAAAACGGGCGTCTTCACTGGTGCTTATGCGATCAACCCGGCAAGCGGCGAGAAAATGCCAATCTGGATTGCAGATTACGTCCTTGCGACATACGGAACAGGCGCAATCATGGCCGTGCCGGCACATGACGAACGTGATTATGAGTTCGCAAAACAATTTGACTTGCCGATCGTCGAAGTCGTCTCAGGCGGCAACATCGACGAAGAAGCCTATGCTGGCGACGGCGAACTCGTCAACTCTGGTTTCCTTGACGGCTTGAACAAAACCGAAGCGATTGGAAAAGCGATCGATTGGCTCGAGCAACAAGGTGTCGGCGAGAAGAAAATCACCTATCGTTTGCGCGACTGGTTGTTCAGCCGCCAGCGCTATTGGGGCGAACCGATCCCGATCATCCACTGGGAAGACGGCACGATGTCTCCGGTTGAAGATAAGGATTTGCCACTGGAACTTCCGGTCACAACAGATATTAAGCCGAGCGGGACAGGCGAATCACCGCTTGCCAATATCGAAGAATGGGTTAATGTCACGCATCCTGAAAACGGCATGAAAGGCCGCCGCGAAACGAACACGATGCCGCAATGGGCCGGCAGCTGCTGGTATTATTTGCGCTTTATCGACCCAACAAACGACGAAGCGATCGCGGATCCAGAATTATTGAAACGCTGGCTTCCGGTTGATGTCTATATCGGTGGTGCAGAACACGCCGTCCTCCACTTATTGTATGCGCGTTTCTGGCACAAAGTGCTGTACGACCTTGGCGTCGTGCCGACAAAAGAACCGTTCCAGAAATTATTCAACCAGGGGATGATCCTCGGCGAAGGCAACGAGAAAATGTCGAAATCCAAAGGCAATGTCGTCAACCCGGACCAAATAATCGAAAGCCATGGTGCGGATACGCTGCGCATGTACGAAATGTTCATGGGGCCGCTCGAAGCATCCATCGCCTGGTCGACGAACGGGCTAGACGGATCTCGCCGTTTCCTTGACCGCGTATGGCGTTTACTGATCGAAGACGGAGCGATTTCGAGCAAAGTCAGCGATCAAAATGACGGTAAACTAGAGAAAGTCTACAACCAGACCGTCAAGAAAGTAACCGAAGACTTCGACGGCCTTCGCTTCAATACAGCGATTTCGCAAATGATGGTATTCATCAATGAAGCATACAAAGCCGAGAGCTTGCCGAAAGAATATATCGAAGGCTTCGTGAAAATGCTATCGCCGATCGCGCCGCATTTGGCCGAAGAGCTTTGGAACAAACTTGGGCATAGCGAGACGGTAACGTATGAAGCATGGCCAACGTTCGACGAGTCGAAACTGGTCGATGACGAAGTCGAAATCGTCGTCCAAGTGAACGGCAAAGTGAGAAGCAAGCTGACTGTCGCAAAAGACAGTACAAAAGAACAACTGGAAGAAGCGGCACTCGCCGATGAGCACGTCCAAAAGGCGGCAGAAGGCAAGCAAGTACGCAAAGTCATCGCCATTCCAGGGAAATTGGTTAATATCGTTGTAGGATAAATAATGAAA
>NZ_JAPEHT010000132.1 GCF_028823615.1 Planococcus sp. A6 | reverse complement strand
ACAGCGAGCGATAACTTCTTTTAAAGCCAAAATTGTTCATTGATCAGCATCAATCATGCTTTTTTCAAATAACAGGGCGGATGTGCGGGCAATTGCTTCTTGTTCATCTGGGCCATCCGCATGGATCGTGATGGTGGAGCGGGTCGGAATTCCAAGTCCCATCACACCGAGTATGGATTTCAAATTGACGGTTCGGTTTTTGAATTCTAGCGATAGTTCTGATTGGAAGCGGTTCGCTTCGCTGACGAGTGCTGCAGCGGGACGCGCATGCAAGCCTTCTTCTGCAGTAATGAAAAATTGTTTTTTGGCCATTTGTTGTCTTCTCCTCCTTATGCAGATGTGCATTTCTCCATTATAAGGTTTTCTGGTCGCCTTTGTTAAGCACAAGCTTGAAAGGATGAACCAAAGTGGTGAAAACTAATTGGAAAATGGAACAACAGACTAGGCAGACAGGCAGAAAGAGAGTAAAATGTAAATAAGTTGAATATTCAGATAAATTTTTATGAATCATTCATTAAATATGACCGCACGGACAGCATGAGGGAGGGGAAACCATGAAAACCAGCAGCACGGCCGACTTTTTGAGGGACTTCAACGACGCTTTTTTCAAAGGCAGGAAAGAATTCATTGAACAGCATGTTTCGGACGATGTGGAATGGATCATGGTCGGGACGATGCCGTTGAAGGGCAGGCAGGCATTAGTGGATGCGGCTTTCGGGATGCAGGATTATACGCAAATGGCTTTTAAAATCGACACTGTGATTGCTGAAGGGCATGAAGGAGTGGTAAAAGGCGTTATGACTGCCAAAGGCGGCAACAATCGGGAACGCACATACTGCTATTGCGATTTTTATGAATGGAAAGGAGACAGCAAACTGGAGATAACAAAAATGACATCGTTTGTGGTTGAAACGAAATAGAGCCGAAATGGGCTCTATTTTTTTGATGTCTTTAAGTTTGATTAACATGTATTAAACTACATAAGGTTATTTAATAATTCAAAAATAAGCTTACAAGACAAGATAGAAGAACAGGCAAGTGGGTGCTGACAATTCTTGCGTTCTCAGGAAAACTTCGGCAAGATGGAATAATAAGCAGCAAGAAAGGGTGCGAGACAGTGGATTATCTGAAATCACGCAAAAATGCGTATGCCGTTTTACTGAGTGGGCTTGTTCTGGGTGTCGTCATTGCATTGTTGATCAACGATGACCCGGATACATCGACCTTGGTCGCGGCAGGGGCGATTGGTGTAGTAATCGGAGAAGCGATCATGTTCTGGCGCTGGAGCAAACAACGTAAAACAACAAAAGGCGAAGATTGAAGGCCAGCAGCAAGTCAATCACATAACAGCGGAAAGGAAGTAGAGGACGATGACGACAATCTGCCTTATTCGGCACGGAGAAACAGAATGGAATAAGATCGGCCGCATTCAAGGAACGACGGATGTGCCGCTGAACGAAACAGGAAAATCGCAAGCACGGGCATGTGGATCGCATTTGACGAAAGAAGCGTGGGACGTCATCGTGACGAGCCCCCTCAAACGCGCGAAGCAGACTGCGGCGATCATCAATGAAACGATGCGTTTGCCGATCGTCGAAATGGCTGAGTTCCAGGAAAAGCATTTCGGCAAAGCAGAAGGCATGACAGCAGAGGAACGTTACGGCTTGTATCCGGACAAAAACTATCCAGGCCAAGAGCAGCCACAAGCCTTTCATGGCAGGCTATCAAAAGGTCTTGCACAACTCAATGAGCAGTTCGGAAACCATCGAGTGCTCGTCGTGGCACACGGAGGCGTCATCAATGCCATCCTTGAACAATTGGCGCACGGTGAATACGATGGTGAAATCCGTTTGCAAAATGGAGGCATGAATCACTTGGCGTATGTTAGCGAGCGCTGGGAAATCCGAAAATACAATTTCATCGACCATCTCGAAGTGTTGGATGCCAAGGCAAAGTGATTACAAAAGCTAAAAGGAGCTTGACACATGGAACAAAGTGAACTGACAAGCATGCACCAGGAAATCGAAAAGCTGAAGTTTCACAACCGGACTTTATTGGCGTTGCTCGGGGAGGTAATGGAAGATAAAATGCGTGAGCCGACCGTCCATGAAGCCATTGTGGTGCATGATTTATCAAAAGCTGAACTCCAGGGGTTCACGCAATTGATCCGCGGTTATAGTGGCGATATAAAAGCTTTTGAACAGCAGGCAGCGGTCTTGGGCCATAAATTCACGAACTTGACTGTCAAAGGCTTGTTGCAAGGCTTCGTGGGGTCTGGCATGCTGTCCGGTAAATGTGAAGAAATTCTTCAGTCATATGAAAAGAATTGAATGAAAAAACACCGCCCATTTCAGGCGGTGTTTTACAGGGTATTGAGGAATTGCTGCTGACACCAAATCATTTGCGTTTTTTTGCAGGTTCTGACGGAGGCGCTTCTTTGGCATCGAATATGCCGCGCCGGTAAACAAACATCGCCAGCGCCGCCATAAACAAGGCGGAATTGAACCAGAACACAAGATCATTTAAATTGCCGCCAAACAACAAGGTGTTGAGGACGGTCAATAGATGCATCACCAGTAGAAAAATAAATAAAATCGTTGAGGTTCTCATCAAATCACTCCATAATCGTTTTGCTGTTTTCATTGTAACGGAATCAAAGGGCAGCAGTAAGCATTTACGGAAATTGTAGAAAAGAGTTCATGAAAGGGTGGGAAAAATGGTCAAATGGAAAGAGCAAATGGTTATCAACGCACCGATCGAAAAAGTTTGGAAATTGTTCCAGGACGAGCAGATCCAGCGCATTATGCCAAAAGTGGAATCGCATGACCTGCTCGAAGGAGAGAATAATGCCACAGGCGCTAAACACGCGCAAGTGTATACAGAGGGGAAACAGCAGCAACGCTATATCGTTGAAACTTTATCCTATGTGGATGAACCTGACAGAAAATACCGGGAGACGGCTTTTGAGATGGGTCACATGTTCGAAGTGCGCTATGGGTTCAGTTTGGAAAAAGAGTCATCACAAAGCACGCGCTTTATTTATGAAGGGCAAAACAAAGGCATAAGCGTCACGGGGAAGATGATGCTTTTGGCGGGCAGCAAAAAGGCAGCACGGAATACCGTGTTGAATTTTATGAGCAGGGTCAAGGAACAAGCCGAACGTGAAAGCTAAAAAAAGTCCGGTTTGGAGAGGAAATGGACGAATAAAAAATAGAAATGTAATTAACTACATAAGGTTTATTGAAAAAAACAAAAAACCGCCAACAATCGAAATTCATTCACTGAGGACAAAAAGCAGGAAGGGCTTTGCGATACCTCGAAACTACTTATATAGAAAAACAATAGTTGTATTCCAACAAAAGACGAACCGATAATTCATTGCAGGTATAGTGGTGCAAAGAAAGGAGTCCGCGAATGGTCATATATGTACGGATGATTGCAGAAATGCTGGTCATCGCCATTTTCATCTATTTCGTCAGCGGCCGTTTGATGGGGTCGAAAGTGAATTTCACAAAACGAATATTATCTGTTGTGTTAGGGATTGTCTTAACCACATTTGTGTATTGGTATTCCTATTTACGTTATACCGAATTCATGGATGATGCATTCGCGACGATGTTGACAGATACCAGCACCGTCATTTGGATCGGCAGCATGTTAATGATTTCGATGCTGTTTTACTTAATACTGGAATTATTCGACCCGATCGAACTTGGCGACCGTGGTGAACGCATTACGAACCGCAAATTTATCTGGAAAAGGCTGCGCAGCCGTTGGAGACGCCAGAAACGTTTAAGCAAAGTGCTGGAGATTGCGGTCAAGAACGGCATTTCCAGCACATTGAAGTATGCGCGGCATCGCGAAAACAACCGGGAGCTTGCGGTTGCTTTCCGCAGGACGCTTGAAGAAGCCGGGGGCGTGTTCATCAAATTCGGCCAAGTATTATCAACACGGACGGATTTGTTCGCACCTGTCTTCATCGAGGAACTGAGCCAGCTGCAACAAAACGTCAAAGCCTTGCCGAAAGAACAAGTGACGGAAATCCTGAGAAAATCCATGACACAGCCCATTGAAGAAGTGTTTTCCAAGCTCGAAAGAGAACCACTCGCATCGGCATCGATCGGCCAGATTCACCGGGGCGTGCTGCGCAAGACCAATGAAGAAGTCATCATCAAGATGCAACGGCCTGAAGTGAGCGCCATTATGCGTGATGATTTGGACATATTGGTGGAATTTGCCGAATGGGTGTCCAGTAAATCCACTTGGGCGCAAAATATCGGATTCCGTGAACTGGCGGTTGGCTTCGCCAATGGCTTACGTGAGGAAATCGACTTTGAAATCGAAATGCGCAATATGATCCAAGTGAGCAATGCTTTGGAAGACAGCAAAAATCAAGTCAAAATCCCGAAAGTCTACAGGGAATACAGCAATTCAACGATTATCGTCATGCAGTATTTCCAAGGTAAAAGCATTTCCAAAGGCGATGCGGTGTTCCGCCATTTTGCTGTTGAGCCGAAAAAATTCGGGCGCACGGTGCTATTTTCATTTCTGGAACAAATGCTGTTTTCCGGCATATTCCACGCCGATCCGCACCCTGGCAACATCTTTATTGATGAAACGGACGGCCAACCGATTTTGCTTGATTTCGGTTCGGTCGGTCGCTTAACAGCGCCTCAGCAAGAAGCGCTCAATCATTTTATCATCGGCATCCAGCAAAACGATGCCAGCATCGTCCATGATGCCGTCAGAAAGCTAGTGGAAAATGGCGAGAAGCTCGACGGGGCGAAATTTGAACAAGCCATCGGGGAAATTTTATTAAAGATTTCCTATGTCGACCGCATTCCGACCGCTGAATTGATTCATTCCTTATTTGATGTCACCCGTGAATTCGGCTTAGCGTTTTATCCATCTGTCGGAATCGCGCTCAGGTCGTTGATTAGCCTAGACAGCACTTTGCACACCATTGACCCAAAATTCGACATGTTCACGGAATCGAAAAGCTTTGCGAAAGAATACAAGACATCTGTGTTGAAAAAACCGTTCAAACAACCGCTTGCAACAAAAGAACGCATCGAAGAGGAATTAGTGTTGATTTTGCCGGAAGTCGCCAAATTGCCGAAACGCATCGACCAATTGATCCGGCGCGTAGAAGGCGGCAAGATCATTTTGCACCACGATGTGTTTTCCGATAAGCACAACTCGGGGTTTGTCATGCAGTTGTTCTCCAGGTTTGTTTTGTTGATGTCGGGGATTACATTCGGGTTCATCTCGGCTGCCTTATTGGCCATCGCCCAATTCATCGATACGGTGTACGCGATTTACTTGAATACTGCCGCATATGGAGGGCTGTTCTTATGCGTCATTTTGCTCGTTAGGCTGTCAATTCAAGCTATTCGGGACATGAAACGCAGCAATCAATACAAATAATTGGTTGAATTGTATTTGTCTAATGAAAATAAAGCGAAAAACCCCGTCCCAGAAGCAATTCCGGGGACGGGGTTTTTATGGAGTAGATGAACTCCTTTACATCGTGACGGATTTCCGGACAACAGCTGAAGCTTTTCGCTCAGTACCTTGCTCCAAGCTGCGGCTCCACGCACTCAGCAACACGGCCCCAAGGACCATAACCGCACCGATCCAAGGCGTATGGATCAGGCCAATCGAATCTGCCACAGATCCACCAAGCACCGCTCCGATGGCGATCCCTGCATTAAAGGCAGCAATGTTAATGGCAGAGGCTGTGTCTACAGCGCTCGGCACATAACGCTCAGCGAGCATGACCACATAGACTTGAAGCCCTGGAACGTTCATAAACGCGAATAGGCCCATTAAGAGGATGGTAATTAAGCCGGCGATTTTGAAAGGGGCTGTAAACGATAAAATGAGCAAGATGACAGCTTGAATCAAGAACATATAGAACAATGCCCGGATTGGATTGCGATTGGCCAATTTGCCGCCGATCGTATTGCCCGCAGCAATGGCGATGCCGTACCCGAAGAGGATGATTGTTACGGTTCCAGCTGCAAAGCCCGTGACTTGCTGAAGCAAGGGGGACAGATAGGTGAAGACGACAAACGTGCCGCCATAGCCGAGCGCCGTAATGGCAAAGACCAACAGCAAACGGCCATTCGTTATCAGCTTGACTTGATCACGCAATGTGGTGCGCGCCGCTTTTTTCAAATCACTTGGCACCAATAAAGCGTTGCCGATCAATGCGGCGACACCAAGTGCGACAATCGCCATGAACGCGAAGCGCCAGCCGAACTGTTGCCCCAGGAAAGTGCCGAAGGGGACACCGGTCACAGTAGCTACCGTCAACCCGGTGAACATCATTGCAATGGCGCTTGCTCGCTTGTTTTCCGGTACTAAATCCGCGGCAATTGTAGCGCCGATCGCCATAAAAAAACGACTCGTGCAGCGAGTAAAACACCAACTGTCGATGCTGTTGCCGCGATCAAGTTCCCGATAATGAAGACGACCATAATCCATAGCAGCAAAGACTTCCGAGGAACATTTGCGCTGATAGAGGTCAGCACCGGGGCACCGACCATGACGCCGAGTGCATACAATGAAACAGTCAAACCTGCCGTGCTGACGGAAATCCCTAAATCTTCGGCGATCAACGGCAGCAAGCCGACACTGATGAATTCGGTGGTGCCGATGGCAAAGGCACTAAGCGCCAATGCCAATAAAGCGAAATTGCTTCTTTTTTGTGATGCAGACATTTTTTCTCCTCCAAAAACGTTTTTATCGACTCGTTTTGTTCGATACATGCTAGTATGGATGACGAGGTTTTCAAAAGGAAGTACGTACTTTAAAGTGCTGTAGGTACTTTTTAGTGCCTATTGGAGGGATAAGAAATGGTGAAGAAATATAATATTTCAGTGGAAGCTACGCTGGAAGTAATCGGCGGCAAATGGAAAACGGTAATTCTCTGTCATTTGACGCATGGCACGAAACGGACGAGTGAGTTGAAGCGCCTGATGCCGAACATCACGCAAAAGATGATGACACAGCAATTGCGTGAATTAGAAGCTGATGGCGTCATCAACCGAATCGTCTACAACCAAGTGCCGCCAAAAGTCGAATACGAACTAAGCGAATACGGCTGGAGCTTGCAGGGCATTTTGGATTCGTTGTGCCAGTGGGGTGAAATGCATATCGAGAAAGTGCACGGTGATAAATTCGGAGTGCTGGAAGAAAGCATCTTAAACGATCATTTGAAATGAACACAAGCCGGTCTCCAGAAAAGCATTGTTTGAGCGATGGGGGCCGGCTGAATGTTCCAAAACACGCTTTTTAAAATTTAGTTTACATAATATAAATTATAGGAAGTTTCGTTTCATTTAATAAGTATACTCATGACAGTGAGACGAAACTGAGATTTTCAGTGAAATGAGTGATTTTATCGGTTTTTATCTAAGAACGCTGCGTTCATTAAAATGATATGCGAATTTAAAAAATCCAAACCGGTTCAGCTATTGATCAGCCGTTCCGGTTTGGGTTTAGTTGATTGTCAGCTTCTCGCAAATCAATTCGACTCGTAAGTCGTCAGCCTGCTGATGATTCTGCGGTTCATTTATGCATCGCTGTATTTCCGTAATCCTTCAGTGTCTTTTGGTTCCGTCGGTTTTTCAGTTGCCATAAACCGCTCGGGCTGGCTCCTAGCTGCAGTTTAGATTTGGTTGCTGCCTGTTATCGATCCACAGCATCCGTTATTCACATAAATCTGCTATCATACTCCTTCATATGGCTTTTCCAGGAATTGCTGCTTCCGGCCGCTTTTCCGGCCAATTCACCATGAATATGCCTGCAAAGATCAACGCGCCCCCAATGATCAGCGACACCCCGACTTGCTCCCCTAAAATAAGCCATCCTGAGATGACACCAAAAAATGGCGCCAGGAATAAAAAGGCACTCACTTTCCCCGGATTGCCGTTTTGCAGCAGGAAAAACCAAATCGCAAACTGGATGATCGACGCGGGAATCGCCAGCCAGAAAATGATGAATAGCGATTCTGTATTGATGGCCATTCGCTGGGGTTCCAATAAGCTGCTTGCCATCAGCAAAATCAAGCCACCAAACAGCATTTGATACGCCGTCAGCACCCACGTATCGAGCCGAATGCCCCAATGCTTGATCAATAACGTGCCAATTGCCCAGGACACGGCACTGCCGAAGCCGAACAACGTGCCGACTTCCAAGTTCACTTGGCTGCCCATCGTAATGAAGACACCGAAAAACCCGAGCAGCACCCCTCCCCATTGAACGATGCGGTAGCGAATGCCGAGTGCAACTGTGCCGAAAATCACCACTAATAAAGGATTGGTGAACGTCAAAATGGCGGATTCTCCGGCCGTGATCGTCCGAAGGCTCAGGAAAATGCAGCCCATGACACCAGCGGTCTGGAAAAAGCCGATGATGAGAATGTGCAGCCATTCGGCACGCTGCCGTGGATGCTTGCGCTTGAACAGTTTGACGAATATGGCCATCAAGATGCCTGCAATCGTGAAACGGATTCCGACTAACAGCAGCGGCGAAACGTGTTCGAGGCCGATTTTGCCGACCGCAAACGAAGACCCCATCAAACTGGTGGTAATGATGACGAGAAACGCGAAAAGGAATTTATTGTTCACAGGACACTCGCTCCTAGCTGCATGAAAAGATTCATGCAGAAATAGTCAAAACTTTTGGTCTATTTATCCATCGTACCGCAATTCCGCTCCAATTGCCTCCCTATCGTTGAAATCTGCCATTATTCATTCCAGGCGAAAGTCCATCCCACAGCAAAAAAC
>NZ_JAPEHT010000131.1 GCF_028823615.1 Planococcus sp. A6 | reverse complement strand
CCCGCCCCATTCCCGGGCAGCTGAAAGCGCGACGTCCTGTCGCATCAGCTGCATGACTCGCATCCTGCGAGCCCCAAGCAGCCCCCTGCAACGCAGTCGAAAAACGAAAGCTTTTCCACTCACTTTTTTTCACTTCATAAACTCCTGTTCACATCCACAGATTATCCATTTGAAATACAAAAAAAGCTCCCAGTACGCTGGCAGCTTCTTACTAGTTTATTCCTTCACATAATCCAAAGGGTCGCGGTCTTGGCCTTCGTAGGATAGCTCGAAATGCAGGTGGATGCCTGTAGAGCGTCCTGTCGTCCCCATGTCGCCGAGTTTCGTGTGCGGGGATACTTTGTCCCCCACTTTAACGTCAATCGACGAGAGATGCGCATAGATCGTCTCATAGCCGTTCTTATGGTCGACGACGACGCGGTTGCCGAATGTCCCGGCTTTACCTGCTTTTGTCACAGTCCCATGGTCTGCGGAGACGATATCGAGCGTATCCGGCCGCGCGATGTCGATGCCTTTATGGGCACGGCCCCAGCGCTGGCCTTTCTTGCTCGACACGTAGCCGCCGTCTGCAGGCCACATGAATTCGCCTGTGCCGATGCCCGGCAATTTCTTGTCGCCTTCAAGGACGATCTTGTCGACCGGCTCTTTGAGGATTTTCTCCCGTGTTTCGGAACGGCCGACGCGTTCGCCGTCGACTTGCAGTGCGAAGGCTTCCGCTTTAACCTTTAATTGCTCGTCCAGCTGGCTGATGACCGTGTCATCGTCTTTCGAGCTGGATGCCACGGCTTGTTCGGTGACGATGTTCAATTCTTCACTCGGCGCAAGGCGCAGATTGTCGTAGTCGCTTGAGGCTGTCTTTAGTTTTTCATCAATTAATTCGTCGATCGGCGCATCGTCCGAGACGGCTCCGAGGTAACTGGTGTTGTGATATATATGATAAACCGGCTCCAGGTTTTGCGGCTCATTCGGTTCGGCAAAAATCGTATTGGCGCCGAATGCACTGGCAGCTAAAACGAGGGCGGTTCCGATTTTCCATTTGCGCAGTTTCAACTTCTCTTCGTTCTGGTGTTTCGCGTTCATGTTGCGGGTCTGGCTCCTTTCGTACTCCCATAGAGGGGTCTTCCGTTTTTTTAACTTAACCAATCTACCACATCTGTTTTCAAAGACTCACCCGATAAACTCATTGTTACAGAAGCGTTATGAAACAGACAGTATTATCCATCTATTGTCATTATTTTCTTTAATTCTGCAAATAAAGGCGAAAAACTTATGATTTTCGCCTTTATTCTCCATTTCGCAGCCATTTCCTGTGACCTTATTGTCATAAACCACATATAAGCGTGCGAGACGGCTTTTTCATTTATGGCGAATTTGTAGCAAACGCAAAAAAGCCACCGCCCTCTTAATTAGAGGCAGTGGCTTGTGGGTATTCGCTTAACGCCAAACGCTTTTGACGATGTTTGTCTGGTTGCGGTCCGGCCCGACAGAGAAGATCGAGATCTGGACGCCGGTCAATTGAGAGATACGCTCCAAATAATGGCGAGCGTTGTCCGGCAATTCGTCCAATGATTTGCACGATGTTACATCTTCAGACCAGCCTGGCATTTCTTCGTAGACCGGTTCGCAGTCTGCGAGCATGCGCAAGTTCGCTGGGTATTCCGTGATCAATTCGCCTTGGTAACGGTAAGCTGTACAGATTTTCACTGTATCAAGCCCCGTCAAGACGTCGATCGAGTTGACAGTAAGGTCCGTCAATCCGCTAACACGACGTGCATGGCGCACGACCACGCTGTCGAACCAGCCAATGCGGCGCGGACGGCCTGTCGTTGTGCCGAATTCCTTGCCGACTGTGCGGATCTTGTCACCGATGTCATCGAATAATTCAGTCGGGAACGGGCCGTCGCCAACACGGGATGTGTAAGCTTTGCAGACGCCGATGACGTGTGAAATATTCGTCGGGCCTACTCCAGCGCCGATGGTGACGCCGCCCGCTACCGGGTTGGATGACGTGACGAACGGGTAGGTGCCTTGGTCGATATCGAGCATGACGCCTTGTGCGCCTTCGAACAATACGCGGCGGCCGGCATCAAATGCATCGTTCAGCACTTTCGATGTGTCGGTCACATATTGTGCGATTTCCTGTCCGTATTGATAATACTCTTCCATAATCTCCTCGACCGTGAAGCCTTCTGTTTCATAGAATTTCTCGAACATGCGGTTTTTCTCTTTCAAGTTCATGCGCAATTTCTCTTCGAACACGACGTGGTCCAGCAAATCTGCGATGCGGATCCCGACACGTGCCGCTTTGTCCATATACGCAGGCCCGATGCCTTTTCCAGTCGTACCGATCTTGTTGGCGCCGCGGCGCGCTTCTTCCACTTCGTCTTGCTTGATGTGGTAAGGCAAAATGACGTGTGCGCGGTTTGAAATGCGCAAGTTCTCCGTCGTCACTCCGCGGTCGTGAAGGCCTTTCAGCTCTTGCACAAGCGCTTTCGGGTCGACAACCATGCCGTTGCCGATAACCGATGTTTTATCTTTATAAAAAATCCCCGATGGAATCAAATGCAATTTATACGTTTCGCCGCCGAAAATGATTGTGTGGCCGGCGTTGTTCCCGCCTTGGTAACGCGCGATTACTTCTGCGTGTTCCGACAGAAAATCCGTGATTTTCCCTTTTCCTTCGTCTCCCCATTGCGTTCCTACTACTACGACTGATGTCATCGTCCGCACCTCCGTTAGGCTTGTCGCCCTGTTTCAAACAGTCTTTATTGTACCAATAGAGCGCCATGGCGTCAATATGAAATCAAAGAAAACACGAACATCGAAATGCATGTCTGCATTTAATGTTCGTGTTTAATAGTTGTGCTAGAAATCGCCGCCGCCTTCATGGTCAGCCCAATCGATGGTGACGAACTTATTATATTCCTTCACAAACGCCAGTTTAACAGTGCCGGTCGGGCCGTTCCGCTGCTTGGCGATGATGATTTCAATCATGTTCTGGTCTTCGGTTTCTTTGTCGTAATAATCTTCACGGTATAAAAACGATACGATATCGGCATCTTGCTCAATCGATCCGGATTCACGCAAATCGGACATCATCGGCCGTTTGTCTTGCCGCTGCTCAACCCCACGGGACAGCTGCGACAAGGCGATGACCGGGACTTCGAGTTCACGGGCCAGCCCTTTCAATGAACGGGAAATATCGGATACTTCCTGCTGGCGGTTTTCGCCGGCTTTGCCAGGTCCTTGGATCAGCTGCAAATAATCGATCATGATCATGCCAAGGCCGTATTCCTGCTTGAGACGGCGGCATTTCGCACGGATATCGTTGACGCGGATACCCGGCGTGTCATCGATGAATATGCCGGCATTCGATAAACTGCCCATCGCCATCGTCAGCTTGCGCCAGTCTTCATTTTGGAGCGCGCCTGTCCGCATGACTTGGGCGTCGATATTGCCTTCTGCACAGAGCATCCGCATGACGAGCTGCTCTGCACCCATCTCCAAACTGAAGATCGCGACATTTTCTTCGGTCTTCGTCGCAACGTTTTGCGCGACGTTGAGCGCGAAGGCTGTCTTACCAACGGACGGGCGGGCGGCAACGATGATTAAATCGTTGCGCTGGAAACCCGCTGTCACTTTGTCCAAATCGCGGAAACCGGTCGGAATGCCGGTGACATCGCCTTTACGCGTATGCAATAGCTCGATATTGTCGTAAGTTTTCACCAAGACATCTTTGATGTGGATAAAGTCGCCCGCGTTTTTGCGGCTCGACACTTCCATCATTTTCTTCTCCGCTTCGGCAAGCAAAGCCTCCACTTCGTCTTCGCGCGTAAAGCCGTCTTCGACGATCGTGGTGGCCACTCGGATGAGGCGGCGCAATAAGGCTTTCTCTTCCACGATATGGGCGTAATGCCCAACGTTTGCGGCTGTCGGCACCGCATTGGCGATCTCCGTCAGATACGAGAGGCCTCCGACATCTTCCAGTTCTTTCTTGACCGATAGCTCTTCTGTCACCGTGACCAAGTCCACCGCTTTGCCGCGATCCGTCAAATCGATCATCGTCTGGAAAATCTTCTGATGGGCGACGCGGTAGAAATCTTCCGGCATGACGATTTCCGCTACGGAAACAAGTGCCTGTGGCTCCAGGAAAATGGCCCCGATGACGGATTGCTCGGCTTCCTGGTTATGCGGCGGGACGCGGTCGATCGATTCGTTCATATCTATTCCCCTTACGCTTCTTCAGTAACGTGCACACGCAATGTCGCGGTTACATCGTGATGCAATTTCACCGGCACATTCGTATAGCCAAGCGCGCGAATGGCGTCGTCGAGCTCCATTTTGCGCTTGTCGATTTTATGGCCATGGGTCTTTTCAAGTTCTTTCGCTATTTGCTTGGTCGTGATCGAGCCGAACAAGCGCCCGTCATCACCGGATTTCGCTGTCAGTTCAATCGTTAAAGCTTCAAGTTTTTCTTTCAGCTCTTTCGCTTCATTCAATTCCTGCTCGACTTCCTTTTCCTGCTTCTTCTGCTGGCCGGCGAGTTTGCTCATCGCTGCCTGGTCAGCTTCTACAGCCAAGTTGTTTTTCAATAGGAAGTTGTTCGCGTAGCCGTCCGCTACGTTTTTGATATCGCCTTTTTTACCTACATTTTTTACGTCTTTCAAGAAAATTACTTTCATTCTTCAGATCCTCCTCTATCATTTTCGGTTAATACGGTCTTTAATTGCCCGACCGCTTCTTCAAGGGTTGCATCTGGCATTTGCGTGGCCGCGTTCGTTAAATGGCCGCCGCCGCCGAGATTTTCCATCACGACCTGCACGTTGACTTCGCCGAGCGAACGGGCACTGATGCCGACGCCGCCTTCTGTCCGTTCTGCGATGACGAACGACGCGTTGACGTCTTTCATCGTCAGCAGGATATCCGCCGTCTGGGCGATCAGCACGGGGCTATAGATACGCCCTGGCTCGCCTTTTGCGATGGCTATGCCGTCGCCGACGAATTCCACGCTCTGGACGATTTTCGCCCGCTCGATGTACGTATCGAGGTCTTCTTTCAATAATCGCTGCACGAGCACAGTATCGGCACCGTTCGAGCGCAAATAAGATGCCGCTTCAAAGGTCCTTGCGCCGGTGCGCAGCGTAAAGCTTTTCGTGTCGACGATGATCCCGGCGAGCATCGCTGTCGCTTCGAGCATCGTCAATTTTTCGTGTTTCGGCTGGTATTCGATCAATTCGGTCACCAGCTCAGCTGTAGACGAGGCATACGGCTCCATGTAGACAAGCATCGTATTGGTGATGAATTCCTCGCCTCTTCTGTGATGGTCGATCAAAACGACACGCTCCATGCGCTGAAGCAGGCGTTCATCGATGACCATCGACGGTTTATGCGTATCGACCACGACTAGCAGTGAATGCTCGGTCATTTCCGATAATGCCTCTTCCGGGGTAATGAAACGCTCGAACAAATCCGGATCGCTTTCAATCTCTTCCATCAAGCGCATGACACTGCGGTCGTATTCGTCGAAATCGATAACGATGCGGCCTTTGACGCGGTTCATTTCCGCCATTTTGGCAACGCCGACCGCGGCGCCAATCGAGTCCATATCGGGCATTTTATGGCCCATGACAAAGACTTGGTCGCTTTCCTGGATCAAATCGCGCAGCGCATGCGAAATGACGCGTGCGCGCACCCTCGTGCGTTTTTCGACCGGGTTTGTTTTGCCCCCGTAGAACTTGACCTTGCCGCTCGGATGCTTAATCGCCACTTGGTCGCCGCCGCGCCCAAGCACCAAATCGAGCCCCGACTGTGCCATGGCGCCCAGTTCGATCAAGGAAGCGGAACCCGCTCCGACCCCGATGCTCAATGTCAGCGCCATATTGTCTTTCGCCGTCACTTCACGGATGTCGTCAAGCACGGTGAACTTGGTTTCTTCCAATTGCTTCAAGATGGATTCATTGAACACCGCCATAAAGCGGTCCGATGAAATCCGTTTCACGAAAATGCCGTTGTCGGTCCCCCATCGATTGATCAAGGACGTCACCAGGCTATTTAAATTACTGCGCACCTGATCGTCCATCCCTTGCGACAATTCATCGTAATTATCGATGAACAAGATGCCGATGACGGTCCGGTCCGCATGATATAAAGTTTCAATCTCCACTTGCTCGGTAATATCGAACAAATAGAACAAACGGTCATCTGCACGGTAGTAGACGCGGTATTTACGGCCGCCGAGTGACATGACCATTTCATTCGATTCGGCAGATTTGACCAATTGGTTAAATTCTTCCGTCAAGCTGTAAACCGATTCACCGATCAGCGTCTCGTAATCGAGTGCCGAGGTGATATAGGGATTGGCCCATTCGATTTGCTGATTTTCATTGACCAGCAGAATCCCGATCGGCATCTCGAGCAATGCTTCCTCGCCGACTTTTTTCATCCGGTAGGACAGCGTTTCGATATGCTTTTCAGTCTCTTCATAGTTGCGCTTCTCCAGTACCCACGCCGAGGTGATCGCCGCCCCGTAGAGGATTGCGAAAATGCCCGCGCCCCATTCCGACCAAAGGGAGATGAGGATGACAGCGGCCATTCCAAGAGCCAGCAATGCCAGTAATGGGTATCTAAGATTACGTTTCCTGAAAAAAGCCGACATTTCTCTTCAGCTCCTTACTTTCCTTTAGACTCGTGCGCCCGCTTGATCCAGCCCCGGATGTCAAAGCCGAGATCCAAAATCCCGATGATGCTCGTAAACGACTGCAAAGGAAATGCAAGAACCGTCACAACGACCACCACCCAGCGAGGCCAGCCCTCTTGGTGGATATAGAAATGATAGAACGATACCCCCTGCAAAAACAGCAGGAACTGCAACAGCATCGAGGCATTCGCGAAAATCAAATACGCCATGGTCCCTTGCTCGAAATCTGACAGCAAGGACACCAAAATGACGATCAAGTAATACCATAATACGCTTTTCGGCAAGCGCATCTCGCGGAACGGCGGGAATTTCGGCACTTCGATACCAAGCCGTTTCAAAATCGGCAATAGAATCAACAATAACACCCATACCGTTGTAAATACCGACAAAATCAATAGCGTCGGCAACAAGGTCTCGAAGGTCAGCATGAACTGCGCCACGAGCTCCTCGTACTCTTCTGTCGATTCCGAACCAAGCCGCTCGAGCCAAGTGCCCGCCTGTTCATACGAAGTGCGCATGGTTGCCATGAATTCCTCCAGGAAATTGATTCCTAAAAAGGCGATGGCCGCCACGTACTGCACCATCAATGACACCAATAGCACGATACTTGAACCCATGAACATGAACAATTTGCTTTTTTTATAATGGATCGACAGCCCAATCATGAGCCCCAGCGGAATGTGGATCAACGCCAAAGGCAAAGACAGCAATCCGCCGATCAGAAAGCTTAACACGACCCCGACCGCTGCGACCAGCGCCGACGCCTTTACCGGATACTTGGCGCTATACCAAGCAATCGGTAATGCCAAAAACAAGGTACTGATCAAACTCAGCACCGGTACATATACAGAAATAGCCAATAAGACGGCAAACAGTGCCGTCATCATGGCTCCATTCGTCAACTGACGTGTCTTTTGGTTAGGCATATCTGCGTTTTTCATCTTCTTTCGGGTTTATTTCATCCGTATAATTGTACCATGATTCAATCTCCCGAACAAAAAAGGGAGATTGTCCCACTGTACACCCCGCTCCCCGTTTTGAGAAGAAAAAGTGTGCTTGTTTCAATAGCTGCCTATAGAAAATCATTATCGCTGATTTGATGGCAGATGGAAATAGTGAATGGAAAATAAAGTATGGACATCTAGTGGCACGGTTTGAGTGATTGGGTGGTTTTGCGAAGTAGATGGCGGGAATTTGCTTGTCGAACAGTTTTAGTGTTCTATTTATGCTTCGTTTTGTTATTCGCCGCCCGGCTTTGGGTTGGCCTCTTGTCATAAGCCAAGAAGAACACTTGTCTTACTGCTTCGGCTCACCCTTGGCGCTCGGGGGCTTGAAGATTTCATTGATCGGAATGCGTTTAATCTGACCTGCTTCTATACGTGTTGCCGGCTAGCGGGGAAATCACTTCCCGCGATATGTTTGAAGCAGCTAGTGGGAGTTTAGGTGTTGAAGTGCTTCAGCATGCTATTCATACTTCATCTCGTTATTCGCCACCCTGCTTTGGGTTGGCCTCTTGCCATAAGCCAGGAAGAACGCTTGTCTTACGGCATCGGCTCACCCTTGGCGCTGGGCGGCTTAGTAATTTCATTGATTGGAGTGTGTTTAAATAGCTCTGCTTTTTTTAGGTAGTTGCCGGCTAGCGGGGGAATCGCTTCCTGAGATTCAGCGTCTGGCACGGTACGTTGATGCTTCAGTCAAAAATTTTGTTAGTGGATCGGAACTAACTAGCCTCTCTAGACCATAAATAACTTGAGCTATAAAACATGAAGCATTTCCTCATTTTCTATCGAGTGAACAGAAGAAAATTTCTTCTCCTCTAAAACTAGAGACGGAGTGGAAGGGGCCGACTCCGGGAGGATTAGCGAGACAATTGAGACCCTGCAGGAGCGTAGCGACGAAGCGGCTCAATGCGAGCCCTCCGGAAAGCGTGCCCCTGCAACGCAGTCGAAAAGCGTAAGCTTTTCCTCTCACTTCTTTCTCCATTCGCCCTCCTTCCAGTTACAACCTTTACGGTGTAATCTTAACTTTTCCTATCCATCCAACTTCCCAAAGCATATAAAAAAGAGGCCGGTTTCCCGGCCTCTTTGAACAATCTTATTTTTCTTCCGCTACGAACGGTAGAAGTGCCATGATACGAGCGCGTTTAACTGCAATTGTCAAACGACGTTGCCATTTAGCGCTTGTGCCCGTAACACGACGTGGCAAAATTTTGCCTCGCTCAGAAATGAATT
>NZ_JAPEHT010000130.1 GCF_028823615.1 Planococcus sp. A6 | reverse complement strand
ACGACTTTGCTGCGGCCGTAGGTCATGAGCGATTCCATGTCTTTGGCGAGTTGCTCGGAGGTCTTCATTTTGCCGTCAATCGCCAGGGCGATGACGTAGGCGTCTTGCGGGATTTTGGCGAGTATGCGCTCGCCTTCTTTCTTTTTAACGATTTCCATATCCGCTCCGCTCAATTGCTCCGGCGCTTTTTCATCCGCGACTTCTACCTCTGTAATTTTTGCATAAGCCCCTAAGCGTTTTGCATATTCTGCAATGCCCGCTTTCAAGTATTTCTCTTTCAGTTTTCCGACGGTGACAATTGAAATGTTCACAACTTATCCCCCTTTACACGAAATTTACAAACAAGTTGCCCACAGAGTTTATGCACATATCCACAGGTGATTCTACATATTGTAGAATTTTATTTACTCGCCACAAGATACAATGCTTGTTCTTCACAGTAGTTGCACTTTGTGGATAACTTTTCGCTATCTGATAATTCAGTCAGTATAGGATAGCTTTCCGTTTTGGCAACAAATTCTTCAAGCCCTTGTCCCACGTGCGTTTGGCAGCAATATAACTCCATTTTTACGCCCCCTTTCGATTTCCGAATATTCAACACAGTTATACACATTTCGTTCCCTTTTATCCACAATCCATTTTAACAGATATAAAACCCTACGGATAGCGAAGCTTTTGTCACCTGTGGATTGTTAACAATCGATTTTTAACAAAAAAGTTATCCACATGCCATTTTCCCGAACAATTGCTCCATTTCAGCTAAAAATTCGTGCTACGAAGTGTATAATATTCAGCTGATTTTTGGTCCTTCCTTTAATTTCGGCAAATGAAAAAAGCAGTTCCAATTGGTGCATAAAGCACTCCTTGGAACTGCTGGATCTTACAAGGTGGAATTATCGGTGAGCTCAAGCTCGAATTCGAGCAATTCACCGTTTCGGTACGCTTTTACTTGCAATATATCCCCAATTTGCTTTTCATTGTAGAGATGCTTGCGCAACTCGATGATATCGCCAATTTCTTCTCCATCCATTTCAACGATAACATCGTATTGGCGCATGCCCGCTTCATCCGCTGCAGAAGACGGGACAACCGAACTCACGACGACACCCGCCGTGACGTCTTCCGTCAAATTCAATGTGTCTTCGCGGTATGTGCTCGGCACTTGCGCCAAATCAATCAGCGTAATGCCCATTGCCGGACGCACCATTTCACCCGTTGCTTCAAGTTGATTGATGACCGGCAGTGCCGAGTTGATTGGGATCGAGAAGCCGATTCCCTCGACTTGCGAAGTGGCGATTTTCATCGAGTTGATGCCAATCAATTGCCCTGCCAAATTGACGAGCGCACCGCCGCTGTTTCCGGGGTTGATCGCTGCATCTGTCTGCAAGACTTCCGCTTGCCAGTCTTCTGTGCCGTCGCCGTCCAGGTCGACTGGAACTGCCCGGTCAGTGCCTGACACGACGCCGCTCGTCACAGAACCTGAGAATTCAAGGCCAAGCGGATTGCCGATCGCGATGACCGCTTCACCGCGCTTCAACGCATCCGAATCACCCAGCTCTACAACACCCTGCACTTTCTCGTTGCTCATTTCAAGAACAGCGAGATCGGTCCAAATATCGCTGCCGACCACTTGTGCGTCGACTTTCGTCCCGTCGGCCAACGTCACTTCGATGCCGCTCGCGCCATCAACGACGTGATGGTTCGTCACGACATACGCGGTATCGCCTTCACTTTTATAAATGACGCCAGAGCCCGTGCCGACTGCCTGTTCCTGGCTTTGCGAGAAGAAATCCCCGCCTGTCTGGAGATTTGACACGCCAACTACCGCATCCGACGCCTCATCGACTGCTTTCGTCACATCGGTCGTGATATCAAGCGATGCGCCTTGCTGTTCACGGCTTTGCTGCTGGATCTGGGTGCCGGAATCCGCCGAATCGGTCCCTGGCAATAAGCCTGGTGCTTGCGAAAACAATACCCACATCAACAGCGCCCCGACCATCACGCCGAACACCCCTGCAAAAAAACTACCCGCAAGGCTCGGCTTCGGCTGCCTGCCATTCGGCGTTTGATTGTAATAACCCATAGCCTCCATCCTCTCTTTTGCCTCTCTTTTTATCATAAGATGTACCCGCCAAAATGCAAGCAATCCTCCCTGTATGAGCCTGTCAGGAAGTCATAATCCAACTTACTTTGTACACTTTTTAACTGGGTGATTGGGTTCAACTCAGTTAGATGATACCCGCCAGCAGCTGTTGGTGCGGTCTCTATATTAATTCCAAACTAGCTGATGGGAATGGAGGCGGCGACTCCTGCGGGGACAGCGCGAGCTGAAGACCCTGGACTGAGCGCAGCGAGGGAAGCGACTGAAGCCGTGCCCGCGGAAAGCGTCCGCCGCAATGAGCATCAGCGGCTCAATGCGAGCCCCCGGCAGCTGGCACCGCGACGTCCTGTCGCGCCAGCTGCATGACCCACATCCTGTGATCCTGTGGGCCCGAAAGCGTCCACTTTCACGGACATCAGCAGGTCAAAAAAACTAAAAAACTGTCCCACAAGCCATTTCTAAGGCTTCTGGGACAGTCTCTCCTCTTACATCTATTCACACCACAACCAAAGGCGTCGCTTCAGTCGGCGAGGTATCAAACAAATCGACATAATCGCCGACGAAGATGCCTTTTGTCTGCAATGTCTGCTCGACGCTCATGCGCGCGAGGTCTTTCATGTTATTATCTTTGCTCAAATGCGACAAGTAGATACGCGTCGGTTTCTCCGCAAGTACTTCCGACATCGCCACCGCCGCATCTTCATTCGACACGTGCCCGACGTCGCTCAGGATGCGTCGTTTGACCGACCATGGGTAGCGCCCCATCTGCAGCATACCAATGTCGTGATTGCTCTCAAAGACATACGCATCGGATGCGCCGATGATGCCTTTCATGCGGTCGCTGACATAGCCCGTATCGGTGATCAGCGCAAGCTTCCTGCCGTTCTCGTGAAACACATAGAACATCGGGTCCGCTGCATCATGCGACACGCCGAACGACTCGATGTCGAGGCCGCCGAACGATTTCGTCGTCTCCATATCGAAATGGAAACGCTGTTCGACAGGGATCGCACCGACCAGCCCGTCCATCGCCGTCCAGGTTTTGGCGTTGGCGTAAATCGGCACTTTATGGCGGCGCGCGGCGATGCCAAGCCCTTTAATATGATCGCTATGCTCGTGGGTGACCAGAATGCCGTCGAGCTTGCCCATATCGCGGCCGATGGAGGCGAATAACGACTCCAATTTCTTGCCGCTGAGCCCTGCGTCCACTAAAAACGCATGCTCGTCGTTTTCTATATAAATGGCATTGCCAGTCGAACCGCTGGCCAATACACTGAAGCGCATAGTTAAAATCTCCTTACTCTGCTGTTTCCTCGTTCTGTTTGTTCAATTCAATGACACCATCCTTGATGGCATTGACGAAATGATCCGTTTCCACACCTTCGGAATCCTTCACGCGGATGCGCCAAGTGGGGACGAACATTTGCCGGTTCTCCGATACTTGTACATGTGTCGAATAGCCAAGTTCGGCTTCGGTGATGCGGCTGTTTGTTTCCAATAAGCTCTTCTGGTAAAGAGTGTGGATTGCCTGAAGCGGCGAGATCAATTTCTTCTGTTCTTCATTTTCGATGATATTGTCGAACAATGTCTGCTCAAAACCGATAACAGCGTCATTCTCATCCCAGAACACGGTCAATTGGCCGCCCTTGCTATAAAACAACGGGACACCCGCCATCTGCTGGAAAAACACCGCGTGGTTCTGATCTTCATCGATTTGCCAAAGGCTGTATTCCGAGCTTTCCGGAACTTCCTCTTCAATGAAGGCTGCCAATGCGTCTGCTTTGTCGCCCTCCAAGTCAATCGGTTCATCGTAAGTTACTTGCAGCATCCGGTCTTCCAGGACGTTGACGATGCCGTCAATATCCAATTCGGTGCCAGCAAAAGATTTCGATTCACCGCGTACGTATGGCTTGTCTTCTGAGACTTCCGGCAAAGCGGAATAAGTGATATTATCACCGCGTAATTTCTCATCGATGGTCGATTCCGGAAGCAATTCAATTCGTTCTGCTTCCGTATAGCGGTCGATATACAACGAATACAAGAAGACATTTAGAATCGAAAAGACAACTATGAAAATGGTTTTTGTTTTACTCCAATCCAAGCTTCACGCCTCCTACTGATTCGTCAGATAGCCGTGTCCATTTGCCATTTGCTTTATAATACCAAGCGGGTTGAAAGGTGATCAAAGGCTCTGATTCAGTCAGTTCGTAGCCGATCGTTACCGCTTCAATCGTCGATAGGTCCATTTCAAGTCGGGCCAAAGCATCCAACACCGCTTCGCCAGACGCCATTTCAATTGTGCGGGTTTCTGCGACCGAATCAAGCAAGTAAGTCGGGCGGCTATAGCGGAATGCCTGCTCAATGCCGTTGTCTATGCCCCATTCTACATCTAAACTTACAGCTGTCGTATTGCTGAAAACCGGAGAACCTTCGAAAAACAGCTGATAGCTGATCTGTTGATTGACCGATTTCATGCCAAAATACACGTATTGATCGGTCCATCCTCCATGCTCATTAACAAAGTTGATGGAGTTGAACACGAGATCGGACGGAATCGCCGGGTCAGAGGTTTCGGCTTTAGGTTGCACGTAATTGATGCTTTTCTGGCTATCCAATTCACGCATGATCGCACCCGAATCATCGGTGAACTCCTCACTTTGCAGATCCCCTGCAAATTCCGCAGACGGGCTGTCCATAATGGCATCCGCAAAGATTGCCGCCGAGGTTTCTTCCAATAGGTAGTCAAAGCCAGTCTTCTCTATCGGATCTTCCGGCACATAAACCGGCAAATTGCCGATGCGCGGATCCGTGATGTAGCGATCATATTCTTCCGACTGTTGCACATAATCGCCGCGGAATTTTACCAACTCTGTTTCTGATACTTGTGCCTCGTATACACGGCCTGAGCCGGTGTTGATAAAATAAATGATGGAATCGGGATTTTCCTCTGTTCCCCATTCGACAACGACGCGGTTGAATGTCGATTCTGGTAAATTATTATCGGTAATGTCCATAATGACATCGAACACAGGGAACGGCACAGCACCTGGATAATACAGCACGGTGCGCCCTGGATTTTGTAAATATTGCTTCAGTACTTCTGTCCCTGCTTCTTCTTCGAATATCTGGACATCGGAAATTTGCCATTGCTGGATTGTTTCCAGCATCTCTTCGATTTCAGTCTGGGAAAAAGTGCCGGTCACTTTATCTTCGTGATGATACAGCACTTTCACCGGCCGGACGACTTCGTCTGCACTGCGCTTGTCGCCGATTGCCACGTCCACTTGTGTAGGCGTTTCAATCTCTTCAAGCGACGGGGTGAAGGTCCAAATCGTGAAGGTCAGCGCTAAGCTGAGAAAAATCAGAATGAACAGGGCAATGGATTTTACATGCTCCAAATACTTCAATCCCATTCACCTCCATCATCAATTTCATATGGCAAGGTGAAGTAAATCGAAGTCCCTTTGCCGTACTTGCTTTGTGCCCAGATTCTGCCGCCATGAGCATTGATCATTTCCTTCGAAATCGCAAGGCCCAGCCCAGTTCCACCCATTGCACGCGAACGCGCACGGTCGACACGGTAGAAACGGTCGAAAATCCGCTCGACGTTTTCTTTCGGGATGCCCATTCCTTCGTCGCTGATCGAGACGAGTAATTCGCCTTCTTTCTCACGGACGGAAAAGCGCACTTTACCGCCTTCTGGTGAGTATTTCAAGGCATTGGAAATGATGTTATCGATGACTTGCGTCAATTTATCGGTATCGATTTCTACAAAATACTGCGATTTTGGCACTTTACGCTCAAATGACACGTTTTGCGATTTCGACATCTCGAAACGGTCAATAATGCGATTGAAGAACACGCCGAATTCGACCATTTCGCGGCTCAAATCCGCTTCGCTCGAATCCATCTTCGACAGTTTCAGCAAATCGTTGACGAGGCGGATCATCCTTTCCGTCTCAGTCTGCGTCACATTAAGGAAATTCGGTGCAAGATCCGGATCTTGCCAAGCACCGTCAGCGAGCGCCTCCAAATAACTGCGCATCGTCGTGAGCGGTGTCCGCAACTCATGCGATACGTTCGCCACAAACTCGCGGCGCTCCATATCGATCTTCTCCTGCTCTGTATTATCGTGCAGGACGGCGATCAAGCCGTTGACAAAACCGGTCTCTTTTTGGATGACCGAGAAAGTCGTGCGCAACAGCGTCGATTGATCCTGCGAACTGATATCGAGCGTGATTGCATCGCGCATATCGATTAAATCTTCGAATGTATAGGATTCATCCAAGCCCAGCACTGTCGTGACCGGCCGGTTGATCACTGTTTCACGTGAAACATTCAATAATTGCAAAGCCGGTTCGTTGATCAAGATGATGCGCCCTCTGCGGTCGGTCGAAAGAACACCGTCCGTCATATTGGCAAGCACCGAAGCGAGTTTTCTCCGCTCACTTTCCGTCGACTGCTGGGATTCCTGCAGCCGGTTCGTCAAATGGTTGAAAGCACGGGCCAGCTGGCCGATTTCATCTTCGCTATAGACGCGGACTTTACGCGAGAAATTACCTTTCGCCATCGCTTGCGCTTGCTTGCGCATATCGGCAATCGGCCTTGAGATCGTCTGGGCGACCAACACCCCAAGCACAGCCGTTATCACCAATGCAATGGCTGTACCCCCTGCCAAAATCGAGTTGATGGTATCCATTTGGTCATAGACGTTCTCAACTTCCGCTTTGACATAGAGCGTACCGAGCATTTCGCCCCCTACCGCTGTAATCGGCAAAGTCCTGACCCATACCCGTTCTTCCCGGTTGTCGTCTATATACGTCTGTTCCAATAAGGTCTCGCCAATAATGGAACGGCGAATTTGGTCATCTGTCGAACGCTGTCCAACTAGCGACTGATTCTCACCCGTGGAAGTTCCCAAAATACGGTAGCGATTATCGACCACGCGGATTTCATCAATATCACCCGAATCAAAATTCGTAAGGACCGACCGCAGGCTCTGCTCGATGGTCAAATCTTCATCTGTCCGGTTGCGGATCATTTCTTCGCGCACGCTGAATTCGATGATTTCCATCCGGTCTCTAATGGAGTCCTCGAAGTTCCCCCGCAATGTTCCTTCAAGCTGCTCGGAAAAATAAAGGCCGATGATCTGCATCGCCAGCAAGATCAGCAAAATATAAATCAACACAAATTTCACATGGATCGACTTAAAAAAACTGGTTTTAAGCATTCAGCCTACTCCTGTTCAGGGTTCCGCAGGTAGTAACCGACGCCGCGACGCGTCACGATCCACGCTGGGTGACTCGGATTGTCTTCGATTTTTTCACGCAAACGGCGAATCGTGACATCCACTGTCCGCACATCGCCAAAATAGTCATAGCCCCATACCGTCTGCAGCAAATGCTCACGCGTCATTACTTGCCCGATATGCTTCGCCAAATAATGCAATAGCTCGAACTCGCGATGCGTCAATTCGATCGTCTCTTCACGCTTCAACACCAAATACGCATCCGGCTGAATCGTCAACGACCCGACTTGGATATCGTTCGAGCCGACGCCTTCCTCTTCTGCCGGCACGACGTTCTGGCGGCGCAAGTTCGCTTTGACACGCGCAATCAATTCACGCGTCGAAAATGGTTTTGTCACATAATCATCGGCTCCAAGTTCAAGCCCCAGCACTTTGTCGATCTCTGAATCTTTCGCCGTCAACATGATGATCGGAAAATCGAATTTCTTGCGCACTTCGCGGCATACTTCCATGCCATCGCGGTTCGGCAGCATGATATCGAGCAGCATCAAGTCCGGCTGAATTTCTTCCGCCACTTTGATCGCCTCGTCGCCATCATAAGCCACTACCACATTAAAGCCTTCTTTTTTCAAATTAAATTGCAGGATATCCGCAATTGGCTTCTCATCATCTACAACTAATATTGTTTTATTCATCTATCTTCTCCCCCTCTGCATCCCAATTGTTCCACATGTACCTAGCCGTTTTGACATTCTTTGCTATCCTTTACTTTATCATTATTTCAAGCATTTCGCACCTTTGGATGGTCACAGCGGGGCTCAACGGCGCACGGATTCTAGAGGCGTAAAAGCCTGACGATGATAGCGAGAGATTTCGTATAGACATATTTTTGTGTGCTAATTAAGCATCATATTGGCCTTCGCCGCCCTGCTTTGGGTTGGCCTTTGGCAGTAAGCCAAAAAGAACACTTGTCTTGCTGCGTCGGCTCACCCCTTTACGCTGGGCGGCTTGAAGATTTCGTTGAGTCGAGTGTGTTCAGGTAGTTCTGCTTCTATAACCAGTTGCCGGCTAGTGGGGAATCGCTTCTCGGAAAATATATAAGAAGATAGCGGGAGTTCGTGTGTCGAACTATCTCTGCATTCTACTTTTTCTTCCTCTTATTATTCGCCGCTCTGCTTTGGGTTGGCCTCTTGCCATAAGCCCGGAAGAACACCTGTCTTACGGCGTCGGCTCACCCCTTTACGCTGGGCGGCTGAGAGATTTCGTTGATTCAGGTGCGTTTAAATAGATCTGCTTCTGTACGAGTTGCCGGCTAGCGGGGGAATCGCTTCCCAAGATGCAGCATCTGACAGATAGGTGCTTGAACCGAATATCTTGTTGGAAGATGAGGATTAAAAATCGCATTCTCTTTGATCCAAATGATACGAGCTACAAAACATGACGCATTTCCTCATTTCCTATCGAGTGGATAGAAGAAGTTTTCTTCACCTCTAAAACTAGAGACGGAGTGGAAGGGGCCGACGCCTGGGGGACCGAGCGGGCTGACGAGACAATTGTGCCGCGCTCTTTGGCACATTGGCTCAATACCCGCCCCATTCCCGGGCAGCTGAAAGCGCGACGTCCTGTCGCATCAGCTGCATG
>NZ_JAPEHT010000012.1 GCF_028823615.1 Planococcus sp. A6 | reverse complement strand
GGCAACCGATAGCGGTTGCCAGTTTTTTTATTCTTCTTCCTGATCTGATCCGGTGGCTGGAAAAGCTTGATCGGTGAGGTCTTCTTCATTCAAGGAAAGATTGGAAGTGTCCGGTTTTAAACCGAGGTGGCTTTGGAGAATATCTTTCAATTCCTCAAGCGATTCTTCATCGGGCATGTAGTAGTAAATGCCTGTCGACATATCATCGTAACCTTGGACACTCATCGTCTCCACATCCGGTTTGCCATTTTTCGCATATTCGAAGAATGCCTGCATATCGCGGAAGCTCATATTGGTTTTCATATTGTCCCCGACTGCATCGATAACATTGCCGTATTTGGTAATGGATCCTGCTGACAAGGCTTTATCCATGATCGATTCAAGAATCATCTGCTGGCGCTTGCCTCGTTCAATATCATTGTCATAATAACGGGTTCTGGCCAAGGCCAGGGCTTCACTCCCGTTCAACTGCTGGATTCCCTCTTCCAATTCAATGGCGTTATGGGAATCCGTTTCGTCTTTTTCTTTTAAATCATAAGGAACATCGGCTGTAATCCCGCCAAGTGCATTGACCACATCGACGAAGGCATCGAAGTTCATCGTCATGTAATAATCAACCGGTACATCGAGCAGGCCTTCGACACTTTCGATTGTGGAGCGCGGTCCGTTCAGTGCATAGGCGTGCGTGATCTTGTCTTCATAACCAGAGTCAGGAATGAAGGTATACGTATCACGGGGGATGCTGACGAGTTTGACGGATTTATCCTCGTTATTCAATGTAGCTAAAACCAACGCGTCGGACCGGATGTTATCGCTGCTTTGGTCTCTTGCGGCACTATCATCGATGCCGATGAACAAAATCGAGATATTATCGTTTAACGGTTCGACTTGTTCGTCGCGGAGATCGGATTTGTCGCGTCCATCCGCTGATTCATACGCATTGTTCGCAGCAAACTCAGCTTTTTTCACGAGCCAAATTCCAAAGGCGGATAAACTAATCAACAAAGAGACAGCCAGGATGGCAGAGATTTTGATGATCTTCCGCTGCCGGCTGGACTTTGCCTCCCGTTTCATTTTTCTACTCATTATAGTTGCTCCTCTAAAGGGGGATTATGTGCGGCTTTGGTAGTAGCCAAGCACATGCAAGTGCCATTTCACTAATCTTAAGGGCATAGTGAATTTACGAATTTTCATTTTTTTGTGCTGTGGATATTATACAGTGATTTTTTCTGCACGTAAATGAAAAGAAATTATGGATGGGGAAATTCGAGGAATTCCGTGTGCGCTGACTCGATTTCAGCTTGCCCGTTCGTCAGTTCATTGACCCAGTCGATAAAAGCTTGTTCTTTTTCGATCGGCACATGGATGGATAGCACCACGGCATCAGAATAATCGATCCCTGCCAACGGATAATCCGACTGGCGAATTTCGTTTTCGATTTTGCCGAGCCAAGTATAATCGATAGACACTTTCATCAAATGGTGGAGACGCCGTTCCACCACACCGCTAGCGGCAATCGCTTCCGACGCGGATTTTCCGTACGCACGGATCAGGCCGCCGCCTCCGAGTTTGATGCCGCCATAATAGCGCGTCACCACCAGCACAGTATCCTTTAATCCTTGTTTTTTCAGCACTTCCAGCATAGGAACGCCCGCCGTTCCACTTGGTTCCCCGTCGTCATTCGCTTTTTGGATGGAATCGTGTTCACCGATGATGTAAGCTGAACAATTATGGGTAGCCTGGCGATGCTTGGATTTGATGGAATCGATGAAAGCAATCGCTTCCGCCTCCGTTTCTGCCCTTGCTGCATGGCCGATAAAGCGGGATTTGTTTATGAGTATTTCTGCATTGGCAGAAGAACCTACTGTTATGTAATTTTCTCGCATTTTTATTCCCCCTGTTGTAAAATGAAATCAGATAATTTGTAATGTATTCTTAATATGCTGTTGCGTATATAGTGATATACTTGTTAAAGCCCGTAAGGCGAAAGAAGCAAAGAGACGGATGGTTACAGTAAGTATAGCTAAGGCGGTTTTAGAATGGCAAAGAAAAACGATGGAACTTCATTAGATTCCATCTTTGACGAGCTGGTCGCAAAGATGGACCAGTCGAAACAGGATATTTTCGCCATTAGCGAAGAAAGTCGCCGCAGCTATGAAGAGATGAAGGACGAATTGGAGAATGTCAGGGCGAACATCAGCCGCATCATCGCGGAAGGTGACGCACTTGAAGAGCGGACTCGCTCGGCACGCCGGCGACTCGCAGAACTATCGGGTTCATTCGAATCTTTCACTGAAAGCCAGGTTCGCGAAGCTTTTGAGCTGGCCAACGAACTGCAAGTGCAATTATCCTTGAACCGCGCCGAGGAAAAAAAGTTTCGGCAAAAGCGGGACCGCCTGCAGCGCAAGCTCCAGAAGTTACTTCAGACGATCGAGCGTGCAGAGCGGCTAGTCAATCAAATCAATGTAGCCACCAATTATTTAGCGTCGGATCTGGAAGATTTCGGGGACGCGGTCGACAAGTCGAAGAGCAAGCAGGATTACAGCTTAAGGATTATCGAAGCGCAAGAAGAAGAGCGCAAGAGGCTATCGCGTGAAATCCACGACGGACCAGCCCAGATGATGGCGAATGTACTGCTGCGTTCGGATCTGATCGAAAAAACCTACCGCGAAAAAGGTGCAGATAAGGCCTTCAAAGAAATTTCTTCGTTAAAGGATATGGTAAGGCAAGCGCTTACGGAAGTCAGGCGCATCATCTATGACTTGCGTCCAATGGCGCTTGATGATCTCGGGCTGGTCCCGACATTGAAAAAATATCTGGAGACGATTGAGGAATACAATCGCGGCGTCCGGCTGTCTTTCCATTCCAATGGAAACGAGGTACGGCTCCCGAATAATTTTGAAACTTCCATTTTCCGGCTCGTGCAAGAATCGGTCTCGAATGCGATTCGCCACGGCAAATCGACAGATATCGAAGTCAAGATGGAATGGCTCACTGAACAGGTGTCCATCATCATCAAAGACAATGGTTCCGGCTTTGACCAGGAAATTGTCAAAGACCAGTCATTCGGCTTGACCGGCATGAGGGAGCGGATCGAATTAATCGGCGGGGAATTCTTCATCAACTCCACGCTTGGTGAAGGAACGGTGTTAATGTTTCATATCCCGCTGAAGGCGGGTATGTAAGATATGGTATTTTGAGGAGGACGACATAATGACAAAAATTATTATTATTGATGACCACCAATTGTTCCGGGAGGGCGTTAAGCGCATCCTGGACTTCGAAGAATCGTTTGAAGTGGTCGCAGAAGGCGGCGACGGCGAGGAAGTCATCAAGCTGTACGAAGAGCATCAGCCGGATGTTGTGTTGATGGATATCAACATGCCGCAAAAAAACGGCGTCGAAGCAACGGGAGAGCTAATCGAAAGATTCCCGGACGCTAAAGTCATTATGCTGTCCATTCACGATGATGAATCGTATGTGACGCATGCCCTTAAAACAGGCGCACTCGGCTATATGCTGAAAGAAATGGACGCGGACGCCATCATCCAGGCGATTAAAGTGGTCGCAAAAGGCGGCTCTTACCTGCATCCGAAAGTGACGCGTAATTTGGTGATGGAATTCCGCCGTTTGAGCGAACGCGAAAACAAAGGTTCTTTCCATCAAACAGAGATCCGTCGCCCTTACCATTTATTGACAAAGCGTGAAAGCGAAGTTTTACAGCTATTGACGGACGGACAGAGCAACCGCGTAATCGGTGAAACTTTGTTCATCTCTGAAAAAACGGTCAAAAACCACGTCTCGAGCATTCTGCAGAAAATGCAGGTCAATGACCGTACTCAGGCAGTCGTCACAGCCATTAAAAACGGTTGGGTAGAAGTACGTTAAAAAGCATTTGGCGGCAGCGGGTTCAACCGATGCCAAAAATTAAAAAAAGCGCCGGAAGCAAAAGCTTCCGGCGCTTTTTTACATGCGTCCGATACAGAATTGATAGATCGATGCAGTGACCAGGCAATCACCAAGCGCGTCGTGCGCATTGTGCTCGAGCTCGAGATAGGCGGATAATGTCGTCAATTTGTGGTTCGGTGTTTCCGTGATGAATTTACGTGCCAGCCTGACCGTATCGATGACTTGGTAAGGGGGCACCGGCGTAATGTGTTCAAGCGCATAAAGGAATCCCATATCAAATGGTGCATTATGGGCGACGATCGGCAAATCTCCGATAAAGTCAATCAGTTGTGGGGCGATTTCCTCGATGACCGGCGCATCCTGGACATCGCTGTTGCGGATTCCTGTAATGCGGGTGATCGTGCTGGAAATCGGCCGCTCCGGATTGATCAATAGATACATCGTGTCTTGCTGGTGGTGGCCGATAAATTTAACCGCACCGATTTGGATGATCTTATCATCGCCCGCACGCAAGCCGGTCGTTTCGAAATCCAGCACAATATAGTCATCTGCCGGTTCCATCGTCAAATTGTATTTTTTCGCTCGTGCAGCGGTTCTTCTTTTCGGGTAGGTGCGTGTGTCCTGTAGCTTTTGGTTGAGCAAGCGCTCTGCTTCCCGTTTTTCCAAATGATCGCCTCCTGTGAGTTTCCTTCCATTGTACATGACAGTGGAAGGAATTGTCCCGTCGCATATTGACACCGTTTCTTCATTGTATTCCGTGCGAGGCTATGGCAAAATGAGCGCAGGAGGAATGCATCATGAAAAAATGGATAATGGCAACTGGGCTCATGCTCGTACTCGCAGCTTGTTCAGGCGAAGACGATTCGCCGGTCAATGGCAATACTGCAGAAGACGGCAATGCCACCAATGAAAACAATGCGGTTGAACACGGCATCACAGACCAAGAAGTAGGGTTTACATTGGATGATGAGGGTGATGTCATCGCTGCGGATGTTCCAGAAGCTGAAAAGCAGGAACTCCTTGGCGCGTATGAGGAATACATCGCGGCTTTTAATGCGGAAGACATGGACCGCTATATGGCGACCATCGCGGAAAATCCCGATGGCTTTGATCGTGAAGAAGACCAGCAGGCATTGAGCGAAGCCTTCGAAAATTACGACACAACATATACGACGAGCAACGAAACAATCGTCAAATACGAAGAAGACCGGGCTGAAGTATTTGCCACGATCGATGTGGAGATGAATGAAGCCGGCACAGAACAAGGGATGCAGCAATCCGGGCGCCAAGTGGTCGTTTTTAAGAAAGAGCAGGATGACTGGAAAGTGACGAGCCTGCATTTCATCGGAAATCAATAATGAAAAACTAAACCAAGGGCTTTTCCTGGCAGGCAAATGGATGCTTGTAGCCGGAAAAGCTTTTTTGGATTCGCGCCAGTTTAAAAATAGTGAAAACAGACCGTCCAATGGATCGGATTTTTTGTCTATTGGCAGGCAAGTTTTGGTAAGATAGCAGTGGAGGCTGATTGAAAATGAAAACAGCAATTGTGACAGACAGCACAGCATATATTCCGCAGCAGCAAGCAAATGATAAAGGCATACATGTGGTGCCTTTGCAGATTACATTCGGCAATGAGTCCTATGCGGAAACCGAATTGGATACTGTGGAATTTTACGAAAAAGCACGTGAAGAGCTCCCGAAAACCTCTCAGCCGCCAATCGGGGAGTTCATTTCATTATACGAGCAGCTTTCAGGGCAACACGAGGAAGTGGTAGCCATTCACCTGTCTAGCGGCATCAGCGGAACGATGGCTGGGTCGAAGCAGGCGGGAGAGATGACCGAAGGCGTGGATGTCCACGTATTCGATTCGGAAATCGCGTGTGCAGTTCAAGGCTTTTATGCGCTAAAAGCAGCGGAACTGGCGGATCGAGGCATGAATGCTAAAGAGATTCTCGCAGAACTTGAGGAAATGAAAAAAACGCTGCGTGCTTATTTTATGGTGGAAGACCTTCGCCATTTGCAGCGTGGCGGGCGTTTGTCAGGAGCGCAAGCTTTGGTCGGCAGCATGCTCCAGATCAAACCGTTGCTGCATTTCCAGGACAAGCTGATCGTCCCGTATGAAAAGATCCGCACACGAAAAAAGGCGATGAACCGCATCGCGGAAGAATTGAAAAAAGACTGCGGCAAAGAACCGCTTCAAGCGACGGTCATCCACGCCAACCGGCTCGAAGAAGCGGAAAAATGGAAAGCGGAGCTTGAACTGGCCTGCCCGGATGTGGAATTCACGATTTCTCATTTCGGTCCGGTCATCGGCACGCATTTAGGAGAAGGCGCGATGGGCCTTGGCTGGGCAAAGAAATGACCGGCCAACACCCTTTCGGCTATAAAAAAAGGAGGAAATCCATGCAAGCAATCGAAGCATTTTTAACAGGGAGGATATGGATAAAGCAATTCATTCCGTTCCCGGAAGAAGTCATACAGGAAGCAACCGAGAAAGGCAGCGCACGCGTAGTTAGCGGTATATCGGCTGACGGCCAGTGTGCAAGATGCCTTGAGACGTCGCCCGATTATGTGATTCCATTCCAATGTGCAACGTGCGGCGAAGTTTGCCGCTATTGCCGGACATGCATCAAGATGGGGCGCATCAGCAGCTGCACAGAATTGGTTTTGTGGACATCTCCTGCACTTCCAAAATCAGCCCCACGTGCCTTCGGGTGGGTCGGCAGCCTAACGCCTCAGCAGGAAACCGCATCGAAAGCCATCTCCGAAAGCATCCGGAAACAGGAAGATCACCTCTTGTATGCGGTATGCGGTGCCGGCAAAACCGAAATTCTATTTTCCCCGATCCACGAAGCGCTACAAAAAGGATTACGCATTTGTGTAGCGGCGCCGCGCACAGATGTCATACTCGAATTGTCCCCTAGATTCAAACAGGCATTCCCCGATGCCGTTATCCATACACTCTACGGCGATAGCCCCGAACAAACCGGCTACGGAGAAATTATCCTGGCCACCACCCATCAATTGTATCGATTTCAGGAAGCCTTCGACTTACTATTCGTCGACGAAGCGGATGCTTTTCCATATTCGCTTGACCCATCGCTTGAACGGGCAGTGAAAAAAGCCGGCAAGCCGTCCGCTCCTGTCATCTACATTTCCGCCACTCCATCCAAAACACTCCGAAAACAAATTGCCGGACACTCCACCATATTCAGGCGCTATCATGGCGCGCCACTGCCAGTTCCTGTCTACCGGGCGATGTGGAATTATGAACACCATCTCCGAAAAGGCAAGCTTCCGTCTCCATTAAAAGATTGGATAGAAGACAAGCTGCAGAAAAAACAGCCGTTCCTCCTGTTCTTTCCATCTATCCAATTGATCGAGCTAGCAAGCCCGCTCCTGTACAAAATCGATTGCGCAATCGCTGCGGTCCATTCAAAAGATCCACAGCGCAAGGAAAAAGTGATGCAGTTGAGGGAAGGTGCTTTAGCAGGTCTTGCCACCTCCACTATATTAGAACGCGGCATCACCATCCCCCACTTGCAAGTCGCGGTTATCGGGGCGGATCACCGGGTATTCGACCGGGCAGCGCTCATTCAAATTGCCGGGCGGGTTGGGCGAAACGCAAAAGATCCTACTGGAGACGTCATCTTTTTCCACAATGGCATCACCAGGCAAATGGACGCGGCAAGACAAGAAATCCTCTTCTATAACAAGGAGGGGAAAGCATGAATTGCTGTTTATGCGACCAAGCATTGCGCTTTGCCCCTTCGTGGCGCGGCATTTTCCTCTATGAACCTCCAGAATTGCTCTGCCAACCGTGCCGAAATGAGTTTTTAAAAATTATCGGACAAGGCTGTAAATATTGCGGCAAAGAGGGCGAAGCGGTTTGCCGTGATTGCCATTACTGGGAAGAGCATGGCTACCGGGACCTTATCCATTCTGGAAAAAGCCTTTACCGCTACAACGGTGCCATGAAAGACTGGTTCCACCAATATAAGTTTTTAAAAGATGTCTTATTGGCACAAGTGTTTGCGAAGGATTTAAGGGAAGCCTTGGCGAACGAGCGAGCGCTAATCGTACCGATTCCGCTGAATGCCGAGAAGCTGAGCGAACGGAGCTTTTCGCAAGTGGACGAATTGCTATTGGCGGCGGGGATTCCATACAGTCATCTGCTGGAAAAATGCGGTGAAACTTTAGGGGAGAAAACCCGCGAGGAACGGATGGCGACAAAGCAATTGTTTCGATTGAACGGGGAAGCGGTTCCGAAACAACTGGTGCTGGTGGATGATCTCTATACGACAGGCACAACGATGCGGCAGGCAGCAAAAATTTTGCAGGAAGCAGGTGCAGAGTCAATCCGCATACTCACTTTGATTCGCGCGTAATTGAAAAGCCAATTAATTCTTAGGCAATAAAAAAACAGCTGCATAGCAGCCGTTTGTATTAATGTTCGTAAATCATTTTGCGTGTCATGCCGCCGTCAATCGTCAAACATTCCCCTGTGATGAAGGAATTATCCGGATTCGACAAGAATAAGCACGCTCTAGCGATATCGTCCGTTGTGCCGACACGCCCGCTCCAATGCTGCTCATGATCGACTTTACGGAGCTCGTCCCGGTCGCCGGTATGTATCCAGCCAGGGGCAATCGAGTTTACGCGGATGCCTTTTGTATGAAGGCTTGCTGCGAGCGAGTGGCTGAGCGCAAAAATCCCGCCTTTGGAAGCTGAGTAGCTTTCCGTCCCTTGTTCTGACATGAACGCTCTCGTCGATGACATATTGACGATTGATCGGATGTCCTCATCCATATAACGGGCAGCTTCTCGGCTGCAGATAAAGACGCTCTTCAAATTCGTATTGAGCACGCGGTCCCAATCTTCTTCCGTCAATTCCCAAAGTGGCGTAAATTCCGAAATTCCGGCGTTGTTGATCAGTACATGGATGCTGCCATGGGATTTGTGGATGTCAGAGAAGACGCGTTCGACTTCCGAAAAACTTCCTACATCACAGCGGCGGTATTCCACTCCGTCGATTTCGACTTTTTCAATATCCAGGCCGATGACGTTCGCGCCTTCTTTTTGGAAATAGTGTGCTACGGTTTTCCCGATGCCTTGTGCGGCACCTGTCACTACAATCGTTTTATTTGTAAACATGGGCTTCATCTCCTTGTCATATAGTTTACCTTTTTACTATAGTGCTGAAACTTTTTACGTTTCAAGAAGGATTCCGGAGGGAACAACTAGAAATAGATAGATAGCAAAACAGAAGGAGGAGTTCACATGCTGCAATTCAACATCAGAGGCGAGAATATTGAGGTAACTCCCGCAATACGCGAACACATCGAGAAGAAGGTAGAGAAAATCGAACGCTACTTCACCGATGGAGCGAATGCAACAGCGATGGTCAACTTGAAAACGTATAACCATAACCAAACAAAAGTGGAAGTTACAATTCCGATGAAAAACTTAACACTACGTGCAGAAGAACGGCACGATGACCTCTATGCAGCGATCGATTTGATCGTTTCAAAACTGGAACGTCAAATCCGCAAGTATAAAACGAAAGTCAACCGCAAATTCCGTGACCGCGAAGGCATGGGCCTTGCGTTTGCACAAGCCGAAAGCGAAGCACAAAACAACGGTGCTGCGGAATCGGATGATGAAGAAGACTTGAAAATCGTCCGTACAAAACAATTCGATTTGAAACCAATGGACGAGGAAGAAGCAGTTCTTCAGATGAATATGCTCGGGCATAGTTTCTTCGTCTTCACAGACGCGGAATCAAATGGCACGAACATCGTCTACAAACGTAAAGACGGTTCTTACGGATTAATCGAAACAACTTCATAATTGTGAAAGCCTCCTGTAACGGGAGGCTTTTGTTGTGCGGTTATTTACATAATAAGTGTCTTGTTTTTTCTTGATTGTAGATGTAACAGCAATCGGTTCTTTTTGATAGGATTTTGCGCATAGGTGAAAAATGCATTGTTTGCACGCTTTATAGTGCAGTGTTAAAATGAATGATGAGATTTTTTTTGAAAATGCTGCATATGATTAAGATAAACCCAAAGAATGAAAATATGAGCAATCGCGGTTTCTACGCTGTCTTCAGCCGGAATCGCCATGCAGGGAGCGGTTAAACATGCTTGGAGTATTGAATAAAGTATTTGACCCGAACAAACGGGATTTAAAACGATTGGAAAAAGTGTCAGACCAGGTGGAAGCACTGGCCGACGAGTATACGGCCAAGACAGACGAAGCCTTAAAAGCAAAAACAGCCGAATTCACAGCACGTTTCGAACAAGGCGAGTCACTCGACGACATGCTGCCTGAAGCATTTGCAACAGTGCGCGAGGCATCAAAGCGCGTACTGGGGATGTATCCATTCCGCGTCCAGATCATGGGGGCCGCATCGCTTCATCAAGGGAATATTTCCGAGATGAAGACTGGTGAAGGTAAAACTTTGACTTCGACGATGGCTGTCTATTTGAATGCCATCACGAAAAAAGGCGTCCATGTCGTGACCGTCAACGAATACTTGGCGAGCCGCGATGCGGAAGAAATGGGCCAACTCTACAATTGGCTTGGCCTGACGATTGGGCTCAACGTCAACAGCTTGACGAAAGAACAAAAACGCGAAGCTTACCAAGCAGATATCACATATAGCACGAATAATGAGCTTGGCTTTGATTATTTGCGCGACAATATGGTGCTTTATAAAGAAGACATGGTTCAGCGCCCGCTTCATTTTGCCGTCATCGATGAAGTCGATTCAATCCTGATCGATGAAGCGCGGACGCCATTGATCATTTCAGGGCAAGCGGCGAAGTCTGCACAGCTTTATATGCAGGCAAACGCGTTCGGCCGCCTGCTGCAGAAAGATACGGATTACGCTTATGATGAAACAACGAAAGGTGTCGTGTTGACGGAAGAAGGTATTGAAAAAGTCGAGAAAGCCTTCAGCATCGATAATTTATTCGATTTGACCCATGTGCGTCTGAATCACGCGATCAACCAATCGCTAAAAGCGCATGTGACAATGCAAAAAGACGTCGACTATGTCGTCCAGGACGGCGAAGTGGTCATTGTCGACCAATTCACTGGCCGCCTCATGAAAGGCCGCCGCTACTCGGACGGGCTACACCAGGCGATTGAAGCAAAAGAAGGCCTCGAAGTCCAGAACGAATCAATGACGATGGCGACGATCACGTTCCAGAACTACTTCCGCAAATACGAGAAATTGTCAGGTATGACCGGTACGGCAAAAACGGAAGAAGAAGAGTTCCGCAATATCTACAATATGAATGTCATCTCCATTCCGACGAACAAGCCGATCATCCGTGATGACCGTGTCGATTTGATTTATGCGACAACGGAAGGCAAGTACAAAGCGGTTTCCGAGGACATTATTGAGCGCCATAAAAAAGGGCAGCCGGTTCTTGTCGGTACCGTTGCGATTGAAACGTCCGAAATCATTTCCGCGTATTTGACCAAAAAAGGCATCAAGCATTCGGTCTTGAATGCGAAAAACCACGCACATGAAGCTGAAATCATCCTAGATGCCGGCCAAAAAGGCGCCGTCACGATTGCCACGAATATGGCAGGGCGCGGAACGGATATCAAATTGGGTGAAGGCGTCATCGAAGCGGGCGGCCTCGCGGTCATCGGTACGGAACGCCACGAATCCCGCCGCATCGATAACCAGCTGCGCGGCCGTTCCGGACGCCAGGGAGATCCCGGCGTGACGCAATTCTATCTATCGCTTGAAGATGATTTAATGCGCCGCTTCGGTTCGGACTCCATGCGCAATATGATGGGCAAACTGGGTATGGACGACTCCCAGCCGCTGCAATCACGCATGGTGACGCGCTCTGTCGAATCCGCACAAAAACGGGTGGAAGGCAATAACTTCGATGCACGGAAACGTCTTTTGCAGTACGATGATGTGTTGCGCGAGCAGCGTGAAATCATCTATAAAGAGCGGATGGAAGTGCTCGAGACGGACAATATGCGTGAACTTGTCGACAATATGATCGATAGTTCGATCGGCCGTATGGTTGCAAGCTATACAACAGCTGAAAAGCCTGAAGAATGGCACTTGAAGTCCTTAACGGAAGTGATTTCTGCCAATCTCTTGCCGGAAGATACCATCACCGAACAAGATCTAGAAGGCAAGACGCAAGAACAGATTATCGAATTTATCCGCGAGAAAGTAACAGCGCATTATGACGAAAAAGAAGTTGAAATGACGCCTACCCGCATGCGCGAATTCGAGAAAGTAGTTCTCCTGCGTTCGATCGATACGAAGTGGATCGACCATATCGATGCGATGGACCAGTTGAGACAAGGGATTCACTTGCGTGCATATGGCCAGAATGACCCGCTTCGTGAATACCAGAACGAAGGCTTTGCCATGTTCGAGGCGATGATCGAAGCGATTGAAGACGACGTGGCGAAATACGCCATGAAAGCGGAAATCAAGAACAATCTCGAGCGTGAAGAAGTGGCAAAAGGCCAAGCCGTCAACCCGAAAGAAGGCGGGGATGCACCACGCAAAAGAAAAGAGCCTGCCCGCCGCGAGATGGAAGTCGGGCGCAATGATTTGTGCCCATGCGGCAGCGGCAAGAAATTCAAGAACTGCCACGGGGCAGCTTCGTAAACGATTGTTTATGGCCGAAGAGCAAAAGCTCTTCGGCATTATTATGAGGAGGAACTTTATATGATGGAATTAGCGGATATTCGCAACGAGCTCGACAAAACAGCCGAAAAACTGGCGGACTTCAGGGGGTCTCTTTGACTTAGAAAACAAAGAGGCGCGTATACAGGAATTGGACGAGAGAATGATCGATCCGAATTTCTGGAATAACCAAGAAGAAGCGCAAGTGGTCATTTCCGAAGTGAATGCATTGAAAGATACAGTCAATCGCTACCGCAAGTTCGAGGAAGAGCAAGAGAATATGGAAATGACGCTCGAACTATTGCGCGAAGAACCGGACGTGGAGCTTCATGAAGAACTGAGTGGGGAACTGAAGCAATTTCTTAAAGACTTGAACGCTTTCGAATTGGAACTTCTGCTAAGTGAAGAATATGACAAAAACAATGCCATATTGGAATTGCATCCAGGCGCTGGCGGAACGGAATCTCAGGATTGGTGCTCGATGCTCTTGCGTATGTATACGCGCTGGGCTGAAAAACGCGGATTCAAAGTGGAAACCTTGGATTACCTGGCAGGAGACGAAGCCGGCGTCAAATCAGTGACGCTCGGCATCAAAGGGCATAATGCTTACGGCTATTTGAAAGCTGAAAAAGGCGTTCATCGCTTGGTCCGCATTTCGCCGTTCGATTCCTCAGGACGCCGCCACACGTCATTTGTATCGTGTGAAGTGATGCCGGAGTTCACGGGCGAAATCGAAATCGATATCCGTACTGAAGATTTGAAAGTCGATACCTATCGTGCAAGTGGTGCCGGTGGACAGCACATCAATACGACAGACTCCGCTGTCCGGATCACCCACTTGCCAACCGGCGCTGTAGTGACTTGCCAACAGGAACGTTCACAGATCAAAAACCGCGAAAAAGCGATGCAAATGCTAAAAGCGAAGCTCTACGCATTGAAAATCGAAGAGCAGGAGCAGGAATTGCTGGAAATCCGCGGCGAGCAGAAAGAAATCGGCTGGGGCAGCCAAATCCGCTCTTACGTTTTCCACCCGTATTCCATGGTTAAGGACCACCGGACGAACTACGAGACAGGGAATCTCCAGGCCGTCATGGATGGCGATCTGGATGGATTTATCCACGCCATGCTGCGTTCGAAAATGCAATAAGCTAAAAAACCCTATTAGTTTTCAAAAAACAAACACCCCCGATAGCAACTGCTCAAAAGAGTGGCAGCTTCGGGGGTTTTTTCGATTCCAAAAAGGCAATAGAAGAAGAGAGAGTTTAAATTGTCAAGGAGCTGTTGGATATGATGACGCATCAATTATTGGTCTTGCTGATCATTGGCTATATCGTCTATACAATCGATATTAAAAAGAACTTTTTCCCCGTTCCCGTCGTGTTGGTGGCGATCGGCTTAGGGCTTTCATTTATTCCATATTTTGATGGATTCAATATTTCGAAGGACATCATATTCAATGTCTTCTTGCCGGCAATGTTGTTTACCTCTGCTTATCAGTTTCCTTTGAAGCAGTTAAAACAAAACATCGGCATCATCGTCAGTTTGAGCACGATTGGGCTAATGCTCACAGTTGTTCTGCTCGGCTTGTCCATTTATTTCGCAGGCGGAGTATTTACTAGCTTGACCTTCACGGCGGCTTTCTTGTTAGCGGCGATCCTGACGCCGACCGATCCGGTATCGGTGACCGCTATTTTGAAAGAAAGCAGTGGTGCAGAACAGATTGCCGATGTGGTCGAAGGGGAGTCGATGATCAACGACGGGACAAGCATCGTCTTTTTCACGATTTTCCTGACGATGTATCAAACTGGAAACGGGTTTTCATTGGGCAAATTTGTCTCGGAGTTGCTGCTTGTCTCGATTGGCGGTGTCCTTCTAGGAATCGCGATCGGCTGGCTGATGAGCAAGACGATCCGCTTCACCCAGGATAAAAAATACCAAGTCATGTTAAGCGTCATCGGAGCTTACGGCGCTTTTTATATTGGCGAAGCCCTCGGGGTATCGGGTGTGCTCGCGACAGTGGCAGCCGGCATATTCGTCGCTTATGAAATGGGCAGGGACATTAAGGAAGATACGCTCCCTCAGTCATTGGACGGTTTCTGGGATATCGTCACCCCGATTCTATTGGCAGTATTATTTTTGCTGATCGGTATACGCGGTGCAGAGTATCTGGCTTTTTCAGGCTGGTGGTTCGCGATCGTCATTTTTCTATTGGCTATCGTGGTCCGCTTTATTGTTATCGCGCTGTTCATTTATGGTGTGCCCAAATGGCGGCATGAATTTAACAATGATTTTTCAACGATTACGCTAACTGCCTGGTCTGGAATTAAAGGCGCCATGTCTGTCGCCTTGTTGCTGTGGCTCGAAGAAACGGCTTCTGGGCAAGACCAAGTGCTGATTTCCTTGGCATTTGCGGTGATTTTGCTATCACTCGCCATCCAGAGCATTGGCATTTATCCATTATCGAAAGTATTAAAAAACCTACAATGAAATGACCATTGCAGCAAAACGTGAAATTTTGGCCGATCGAAGCAAAAGTTTGTGCCGTTGCGGAAGGGCCATTGCTTTATCCAGATGAAGTTCACAAAAAACGGGGGGTCTGCTATACTCTGACAGGGTTCAAGTGAATATAGAAAGAAGAGGAATAACAGCTTATGGGTAAACGAAATATACGAAAATCAAAAGATCCACATCCGGTTTTGACGAGCGTGATGGATTATATCTCAGTCCTCGCCGGAGCGGCGATTGTCGCCATTTCATTCAACGTCTTCCTATTGCCGAACGAAGTTGCATCGGGCGGGGTCAGCGGCATCAGTACGATTCTATTTGGCTTGTTCGAATGGAAACCGGCATTCGTCCAATGGGCATTCAATATTCCGCTGTTCATTTCGGGCGTTATTTTGCTCGGGAAAAATTTCGGCATCAAGACGGCAGTCGGCACGGTGTTTTTGCCGCTCGTTGTGTTCATGACTGAAGATTGGGAAGCTTGGACGAGAGATCCACTGCTAGGCTCTTTGTTTGGCGGCATCATGGTCGGTCTCGGGCTGGGAATCGTGTTCCGTGGGAAAGCATCGACTGGCGGAACCGATCTTGCCGCGCAGATCATCACCAAATACACCGGTCTGACTCTCGGCACCAGCGTCGCGATCATCGACGGTATGATCGTATTGGCTGCTGCCATCGTGTTTGACATCGAAAAGGGATTGTATGCATTGATCGGATTGTACCTGACAACCAAAACCATCGATTTGGTGCAGGTCGGTTTCAGCCGCTCGAAGATGGTATACATCATTACGAACAAGCAAGTGGAGATCCGGGATGCCATTTACGATGAAGTCGATAGAGGCGTAACGGAATTGACAGCGACTGGCGGCTATTCCGGGAATGAAAAGCCGATTTTGATGGTCGTGATACCGCAGACAGAATTTACAAGGTTGAAACAATTGGTTAAATTGATTGACCCGCAAGCTTTCGTAATTGTGTCCGACGCTTCCGAAGTGCTCGGGGAAGGTTTCAAACGTGCTTAAATTTGGTATACTCCTATAGAAGGTAAAAATAGCAAGACGAAGAGGAGGATTTCCATGAAAAAGCAATTAATGACCGTACTGTTTGGTTCAGTTCTTGTACTTGGCGCTTGCGGCGGCGGGGAAGAAACATCACCTGAAGAACCAGCTGATACAGGCGGCGATACAGAAACTGAAACAACGACAGTGGATGCAGAAGCAGTCATTCAGCAAAACTGTATTTCATGCCACGGTGAAAACTTAGAAGGCCAGGGCAACTTCCCGGCATTGAATGATGTAGGATCGCGCTTGTCACAAGAAGAAATCCTGTCAGTTATTCAAAATGGCCAAGGCGCTATGCCTCCGAACATCATCGAAGGCGAAGAAGCAGAAGCTGTAGCAGAATATCTTGCGAACCAACAATAAACCGGCATTTAGCCCGGTTTATTTTTTTTGCCATAAAACAAGGCATTACTATAGAAGCATGGTAAAAATAAGGAAAAAAATAGTGAGTTAATACCTTATATTATTAAAATTTCAGATAATTCTTTGTATCGAGACTGAGTCTGAATTGAAATGTAACTGTAACAAAAAAGGGGTTTAGGAGTGTTATAATAACCGTGCTGCAAAATTTGCTATGTACTTGGGAAATCAAATTCGGCAAAATGCCGGATAATTAATAGGTGGTTTATAAATGATACAAATGAAAAATGTCTACAAAAAATATCCGAACGGCATTGTGGCACTCAATGGTTTGAATGTTGAGATTGCCCAGGGCGAATTTGTATACATCGTCGGCCCGAGCGGAGCTGGTAAATCCACGTTCATCAAAATGATGTATCGTGAAGAACGCCCGTCTTCAGGTCAAATGCTTGTTGACGGAAAAGATATTGCGAAATTGAAGAACCGAAAAGTGCCATTTCTACGGCGTGACATCGGCGTCGTGTTCCAGGATTTCAAACTATTGCCTCGCCTGAACGTCTATGAAAATGTTGCGTTTGCACTCGAGGTCATCGAGGAGAAACCACAAATCATCAAAGAGCGTGTCATGGAAGTACTGGACATGGTCGGGCTAAAGCACAAAGCGAAGATGTTCCCGCGTGAATTGTCCGGAGGCGAACAGCAACGCGTTTCAATCGCCCGTTCTATTGTCAATACGCCGAAAATCATGATCGCTGATGAGCCTACGGGTAACCTTGACCCGGATACGTCTTGGGATATCATGAATCTTTTCGAACAGATCAACTCGACAGGGACTACCATCATCATGGCAACCCATAACCGGGAGATCGTCAACAAATTAAGACATCGCGTCATCGCTATTGAAGGCGGGCTGATTGTTCGAGATGCAGCCGGAGGTGATTACGGCTATGAAGATTAGAACATTTGGCCGACATATCAAAGAAAGCCTCAAGAGCCTTGGCAGAAATGGATGGATGACTTTTGCATCCGTCAGCGCTGTCACCGTAACTTTGCTGCTTGTTGGCGTGTTCGTCATGATCATGATGAACTTGAACAAAATCGCCGATGACTTAGAAAACGATGTCGAAATCAAAGTGTTCGTGTCACTTGATGCGGAAGAAGAGGAAATTGCAGAGCTTGAAGAAGAGATATCTGGGCTCGATGGCGTTGAATCAGCCGACTTTTCAACGAAAGAAGAAGAGTTGACAGATCTTGTGCTCGACTTTGGTGAAGAGCTTAGCCTATTCGAGCAAAGCAATCCATTGTTTGACGTTTTCTATGTAAAAGCGACAGAACCTCAGCAGACAGAAACAGTAGCAACAGAGATTGCTGCCCTTGAATATATCGAAGACGTGGAATATGGGGAAGGGAAAATTGAGAAGCTTTTCAATTTCCTTAACGCAGGGCGCAATGTTGGCCTGATCCTTATTCTTGCTTTATTGTTTACGGCGATGTTCTTGATTTCGAATACGATCCGCATCACAATCGTGGCGCGCCGCACCGAAATCGAGATCATGAAACTCGTCGGGGCGACCAATTGGTTTGTCCGTGTTCCGTTCATTTTGGAAGGCATGTGGCTCGGGATTCTCGGTTCCATTATACCGATCGGCCTCGTTGTACTTCTTTACCAGAAGATTACGGAATTTGCACAACCCCGGCTCAGCGGGGAACTCTTCCAACTACTTGAGTTTTCACCTTTTATCTACCAAGTGAGCGCGTTGATCTTGGCGATGGGTGTCTTTATCGGGATTTGGGGAAGTTTTATGTCCATTCGCAAGTTCTTACGTGTATAATCAATCAAAGGCCTATGGTCGCATCTTAACCATAGGCCTAAAGCTTACATAAATTAGGAAATAAAATACAGACATAGAAAAAGAACGTAAATCCAAAGGGGGAAAACGAACTTGAATTCGAAGTCTAAATGGATGTTGTCCGGCGTTTCATCAATTCTCGCATTGTCTTTGCTAATGCCTACTGCACACGCAAACACTAGCAAGCTCGATGAATTAGAGCAGGAGCAACAGCAAGTCCAAAAAGAACAGCAGAAATTGGAAAAAGAGCGTAAAGAGCTGGAAGATAAAGAAGAAGATTTAAGCTCGGGTATTGAAAAGAAAGAAGGCGAGATTAAGAAAACGTCTTCGAAACTTGACCGCATCGTTTCGGAAATCCAGCAATTGGATAAGAAAATGCAGGAAACACAGTCTAAAATTAATACTGTACAAGCCGAAATCGACCAAACCAAAGAAGAAATCGATGAATTAAAAGAAGCGATCAAAGAGCTTGAACGTAAAATCGACGAACGCACTGAACTATTGAAAGAACGTGCGCGCGCCATCCAATTGAGCGGTGGGTCTGTCGATTACATAGATGTTCTATTGGGCGCCAATAGCTTTATCGATTTTATCGACCGTTTTTCGGCAGTCAACACTTTGATCGAAGCTGACCGTGAAATCATGCGTGAACAAGCAGCCGACAAAAAAGAATTGGCTGCAAAAAAAGAAGCGGTTGAAACGATTCTTGCCAATCAAGAAGAGCGCCGCGCTGAACTGGTTTCATTGAAAGCATCATTGGATAGCCAGAAAAAAGAACAAGCTGGATTGAAAAAGCAAATGGAAGCAGAACAGAAACGTTTAGCTTGAAGTCAGCGCTGCAGTCGAGAAGCAGATCATGGGACAGCAAGCTCGCATGGCGAAACTGGCTCAGCAAGAAGAAGCTGAACGTACGCGTATTGCAGAAGCTGAACGGAAAGCGGCAGCTGAAAAAGCCGCTGCAGAAAAGGCCGCAGCTGAGCGTGCAGCAGCAGAGAAAGCAGCAGCTGAACGGGCAGCAGCCGAAAAAGCGGCAGCTGAAAAAGCAGCAGCCGAAAAAGCAGCAACTAAATCTTCATCAGCAAGTGCCAGCACCGCAAGCCCGGCACCAGCACCAGCACCAACGCCAGCACCGGCACCGGCTCCTGTTGTCAAGCCATCAGCAAACTTCGTGATGCCGGCATCAGGACGTCATACATCGGGATTCGGTGGACGTGATATCGGGGACGGCGCAGAAACGCATCTTGGCTACGATATCGCCAATAGCATAACAGGAACGCCTATCGTGGCTTCTGCCGCTGGATATGTATCCTACGCTGGATCAATGGGCGGTTACGGCAACGTCATCATCATCAACCACTCGATTAACGGGCAGCCGTATGCAACTGTTTACGCTCACTTAAGTTCAATCGGAGTATCGGTCGGGCAAAAAGTGGATCAGCGCCAGTATATCGGCGGCATGGGTAGTACAGGCCGTTCGACAGGAACGCATTTACATTTTGAAATTCACGTAGGATCTTGGAACGGAGCGCGCAGCAATGCTGTGAATCCAGCCAATTACCTTTCTTATTAATCCAAAAAGCCGCCAAGGCCATTCTTTCCGCTTCATGACTAGTGAAGTTTCGGAAAGTGGCTTGGCGGTTTTTTTATGGACACAATTTGTTGCGGAACAATTCCGGCGAATTTACTGGCTACGGACAGTTCGTTTGTCGTATGATGGTAACGGAATGGAGTGAAAAGAATGTCAAAAAAAGTGATCGGGCTTCTGATAGCAGCCATTTTGGTCATTATTCTAGCGGTATGGGCTGTCTTTGATAGCCAAAAAGAAGACCGCGCACTGAATAAAATGGCCCTTGGCAGCACGGTCGATTTTTTGCCGACCGACGAAGGGCTGGCAAAAGGCGAACTCGCTCCCGACTTCGAATTGACGACTTTGAAAGGCGAGGAAATGCGCTTGTCGGATTACCGGGGCAAAGCGGTCATCCTTAATTTTTGGGCGACATGGTGCCCGCCTTGCCGAGCAGAAATGCCGCATATGCAAACTTTCTATGAGAACCAACAGGATAAAGATGTCGAAGTGGTAGCTGTCAATTTGACGACAGAAGACCGCGGCATGACGGAAATCGAAAACTTTGTTGAAGAGTTCGGCTTGAGCTTTCCGATTCCGATGGATGTGGATGGAGATATTGGCGCGCTCTACCAAGCGTTTTCCATTCCGACTTCCTATATCATAGACAGAGAGGGCCGTGTCCTGCATAAAATTGTCGGCCCGATGGATGAAGAAATGATGAATGGATTTATCGAAGAAATCAATGAGGGGGAATCATAATGACATCAATCGATACAAAATCTGTACACACAGCAGGCATGGAAGAGCGGACGATCCGTCCGAAAGTCATGCCGATCTATCAAACATCCGCTTTTTCTTTCTCTTCTTTAGAAGAGTTAGAAGGCTATTACGAAGGAAACGGAACTTATCTCTACACGCGGACAGCTAACCCGAACACGGATGCACTCGGTCAGACAGTCGCACAGCTAGAAGGTGCCCCAAAAGGCGTTGCTGCCTCTTCCGGCATGTCAGCGATACTTGCGGGCATCCTGTCTGTTGCAGAAGCGGGAGACCACATTCTAGCTGCTGAGGATGTCTACGGAGGCACTTTCCACTTGTTGAAGGAAGAATTGAGAAGGCTTGGCATTACGGTCCATTTCGCGGATTTCTCAGAAACCGGCACGATTGAGCAGATTTTGGTTGATTTCCCGGAAGTGAAATTGATGCTGAGCGAATCGATCACCAATCCATTTTTGCGGATCGAAGACATCGAAGGGCTCGTCAAAATGAAAAATCAATACGGCGTTAAAGTAATGATCGATAATACATTCGCGACGCCGTATACGTTTACACCTTATGCACAAGGCGTGGATTTGGTCGTACATAGCGCAACCAAGTATCTTGGTGGGCATAGTGATGTTACCTCAGGCGTATTGGTAGGCGATCCGGCTTTAATCGAAGAAGCCACAAAACGTGTCGTGAATCTCGGCATGAACTTAAGTCCTTTTGAAGCATGGCTGACGATACGCGGCATCAAAACATTGGCGCTTCGGATGGAAAAGCAGACCGCCAACGCCCAAGCGATTGCCGATTTCCTGCAAGACAAGGCACGGGTGTGGTATCCGGGGAAAGGCGCGATCGTTTCGTTTGAACTTCCTGAAACTGCCGACGTCTCAGCCTTCTTTTCTTCACTCGGCTGGATCAAGATCGTTCCGACTTTGGCCGGTGTCGAAACGACTGTCTCTTATCCTTTCGGTACGTCTCACCGCGCATTATCCGCAGAAGAAAAAGCGCGAATCGGTGTGACTGAGCGTGTCGTCAGGCTTTCAGCCGGAATCGAAGGCACCGAAGATATCCTAGGGCAGCTGCAACTGGCATTTAACTGATTGAAAAAGATGTAGGGCTATCCTTGCATCTTTGGTACAATGAAAGATAAGTTCATTTAGCTTAAGGATGGTGTCAGTGGAGTGTTAACGGATTTTTTGATGGCAATCGCCATGTTTTTTCTTAACCCTGTTTTTTATGTCGCATTATTTGCTGCGACGATGCTTGGATATTTTCGCGTTAAAAAAGCACACGCTTGCTGAAAGATGGCTGGTTGTATGCGTTAATCTTATCGGTCATCGTGGCTGCTGCCGGTTTGGCAGTGCCGATGGAATGGTTGATTGCACTCAGCATCGTGAGCATTATCGTCATGCTGACAGGTTTTTACCACCTGGCTTCTTTCGTCTATTTGGCGGGAGCGGCTGCGCTGGTCGTCTGGTTGTTCGAAGCCAATGATTGGGTGATCAATCTAGGGTTCGCCGAAATGACGGGCAGAGGGCTTGCGGACGGCTGGCTCATTTCAGTCGCATTGATTGCAGGACTTTTACTGTTCATCGAAAGCCGCATGGTCGAAAAGTCAGCTGCTGCTGCCGCTTCGCCGCGTTTGCATAAATCAGCTCGCGGATTGCGTGCCGCTGCCTATATTTCCCGCCGGCTATGGCTGATACCGGCTATTCTGGTCGTCCCTGGAGAAATGATCTCCGAATACGCACCATACTGGCCGCAGCTTCCGATTGGTGAATCGGCCTTTTCATTCATTTTGTTCCCGCTGGTATTTGGGTTCCAAGGGCGCAGCAAACGCACGCTGCCTGTTTATTTGTATCCAAAAATCGCGAAATCGGTCGCTTGGTCAGCTGTGTTGACGATCGTCCTTGCCTTATTCGGTTTTCTTTGGCAGCCGATGGCGATTATCGCGCTGGCCGCCGGAGCATTGTTCCGTTTGGGAATTAGCTTGTATTATGCACAGAAAGAGCGCAGCGGGAATTACACCGTGACACCACAAGCGCAAGGCGTCATGATCATCGACGTGCTTCCGGGATCTCCGGCAGAGAAGATGGGGCTTGTGCGCGGGGAAATCATCCGCAAAGTAAACGGCACAACCGTAACAAATGAAACAGAACTATACGAAGCGATCCAGCTCAATGCAGCGCATTGCCGCCTGGAAGTAATCGATCATAACCTGGAAATGCGTTTACGGCAGCATGTCGTCTTCCGCCATGACCATCACCGCCTGGGTCTCTTGATTGTCGAGTAAGGAGAGAAGAATATGGAGTCAATGGTGACTAAGTTTTTCCTATCGCTGTTTGTGCCCGGGCTTCTTGTTATCCTGTTTACGCGCGTGACGTTCAACCATTATGTCGGCCTCATATTGACCGTGGCTTTGATCGCCGCGGCCGTTTATGCCGGCTTCACACATACGTGGCTATTGTTTGTCGTCAACGCCGCTTCGTTAACAGCTGGTTTCTGGTATGCGAGCAATATGTATCGTAAAAGAAAAAAAGCCGAAGCTCATGAAAATGAGTGACGGCTTTTTTTCTTATTATCCGAACCACAGTCCGTATACGGAGAGAATGGCAATGGTCCCGAGTACGACGAGGATAACGTTCGCACCGGTAAACGCGATGGCAAATGCGGATGCGGCCCCGATTACGCCGAACCAGACGTTTTCCTGTATAAAGAACACAGCCGGAAAAATCAATGCGCCGAGCACGGCATAAGGAATATTGCGCAAAACATTCTGCACGGCTTCCGGTAATTCCCGGCCTTCCAAAAAGGTTAACGGAATTGCGCGTGGAATATAAGTAACAACGGCCATTCCAAAAATCATCCACCAAAACCAGGCACCCATCAGGCAGCAACTCCTTTCCGTGAAATCAGTTCAATGATGATCGCTGAAGCAAGCGTCGACACCATGATTGCCCAGCCAGTGGACAGCCAGCCGGTGAAATAGAACATCGAGTTGAAGAGTGCGGCGATCAACGCCAGGCTGACGACTTTCCGGTTGCCTTTCATGGACGGCACTAGCAAGCCGACGAACATCGCATAAAGCGCGATCGACATGGAAGCCTGCAGGAAACCAGGGAGGCTGGCGCCAATTAAATGACCAAGTGAAGTGAATGCCACCCAGCTTCCGTAGGAAATAACGATGACACCAGCCGCAAATGAAGTACGGATCTTGTCGCCCGGCTGAGTGGCTAGCACCGTAAACGTTTCATCGGTTATGCCGAATGCGTACAGCGCTTTTTTCCAACGGGCATCCGGCTCCATCTTTTCATTCAATGCCGCTGTCATCAAAAAGTGGCGGATGTTGACGATGAACGTATTGACGACAATGAGCGCCGGGAGTACACCGGCTGTGATAAGGGAAAGTGATATGTACTGGGCAGCGCCGGCAAAGACGAAAATGCTCATGGCGGTCGCTTCGATGAGTGATAAACCTGTCGTTTTGGCCAGCAGCCCAAAAGTCAGCGCAACCGGGAAATAGCCGATGGCAATGCTGGCGCCGGCTTTCAGCCCCGAAGAGAATCTGTGTTCTTGCAATTTATTCCGCTCCTTTTGCCGCAAGTATTTCTCTTTTCCAAAACGGGAGAAAGAGTGTAAAGTAATTATAATAGCATAGCATATTTTCTCCTGTTTTTAGATTCATTATTGAAAAATCGCGCAATTTAAAAGGAATGAGCCTATGTCGGATTTTTTTACTATGGAAAACATTGTCGAGTTAACGCAATCTTACCGGGCATTCGGCCCACTCATCGGATTTTTGCTGCCGTTCCTTGAATCGTTTTTACCTTTTTTGCCGCTCTTTGTCTTCGTCTTCGCCAATGCGACTGCCTATGGCCTATGGCTTGGTTTCCTTCTGTCATGGGGCGGGGCAGTTGCCGGTTCGTATACCGTATTCCTGTTGATCCGCAAGTTCGGGCAAGCGCGATTCATGAATTTCATGACGCGTCATGAGAAAGTCGAAAGGCTCATCCATTGGGTGGAGCGGAACGGCTTCGGCCCCTTGTTCTTGCTCCTGTGTTTCCCGTTTACGCCATCGGCATTGGTCAACTTGGTGGCCGGGCTATCGAATATCAGCCGCCATTATTACTTATTGACCTTGATGGCGGGCAAATTCGTCATGGTCTTGACGATTTCCTACGTCGGCTATGATATCCGCGCTTTGTTCACACAGCCGATCCGGACAGGTATCGTCATTGCTGTTATCGTGCTACTTTATGTTATCGGGAAAATTTTGGAGAAGAGGCTCAATAAAAAAGTGGAAGCCGACTTCAAAAGGGCGAAAGAAGAACGCGAAAAAGAACGGCTATCTTAACAGGAAAGTCGTTCTTTTCGATTGTTTATTGTATAATAAGAACAAATGTTCTTATTGAAAAGGGGTGCATTACATGTCTTTACGAATTGTCTACGGGCGCGCCGGTACCGGAAAAACCCGTTTTGTCCAGAAAGAAATCGCCGATAGTTTGAAAGACCAAGCGGATGGGGATCCAATATTTCTTATCGTCCCGGACCAGATGTCTTTTTCTACGGAGTATCGTTTGTCCGCCGCATACGGCATGAACGGCATGATCCGTGCGCAGGCCGTGACTTTCAAGCGTCTTGCCTGGCGCGTGTTGCAAGAGGTCGGCGGGATCAGCCGCAAGGAAATCGACACATTCGGCTACCGCATGCTGATCCGCAGCCTGCTCGAAGAACATAAAGATGAGTTTCACTTATTCAGAAGAGCGGCAGGAAAACGGGGCTTCACCGACCAAATTGAGCAATTGATCAAAGAGTTTTCCCGGTATTGCATCGATTGCGATGAAATTGGAACGATACGGTCATCTCTTGAAACAGCCGGAGCCCCGAGGACGCTGCAGGACAAGGCAGCAGATCTCGAACTCATCTTGCTGGAAATCGACCGGAGGCTTGGCAAAGTGTTCGTGGATTCCGAAGGCCATCTCGGCTTATTGAGCGAAAAAATCCGCCATTCGGAAACGATCAAGCATTCGGCTATTTATATCGATGGGTTCGTTAGCTTTACAGCGCGCGAGTTCCAAATCATTGAAGAGTTGTTGAAGCATGCCAAATCGGTGACGATCGTCTTGCCGATGGATGACACAAGCAGTACGGAGGATGAACAGTCGTTATTCTACCAATCCGCCGTCACGGCAAGCCGTTTGACGGATCTTGCCGCATCGGAAGGAATCGGGCTGGAACCGGAAGTATACTTGCAAGAGCCAAAACGTTTCATGAACGAGGAACTTCTGCATATCGAACGCTTCATCGAAACCTTTCCTGCCCCGTCCATCGAAGGGCAAGGGGCTGTCGAATTGGTCGAAGCGTCCAACCGCCGCGCTGAAATCCATGAGCTTGCGCGGTCGATCCGGCAACAAGTGATGGATGGCTGCCGCTATAACGATATTGCGGTGCTTTACCGCCAGCCGGAAGTGTACGACGAATTGATCAACACTATTTTTCCTCAATACGAAATCCCTTATTTCATCAGCCAAAAAAAGTCAATGCTTCATCATCCATTAATCGAATTCAGCCGTTCCGCACTCGAAGCGGTCATCGGCAATTATGCGTATGAACCGGTTTTCCGGGCGTTGAAGACGGATTTGTTCTTTCCTGAAGGCAATGTCAGCAAATGGCGGGAGCGAGGGGACCAACTGGAGAATTTCGTTCTTGCCAATGGCATCTACGGAGACCGCTGGTTTGATGACAAGCGCTGGATCTATAAAAAATACCGCGGGCTCGAATTTCATTCCGGCATCCAGACAGACGAAGAATTGGCGCTCCAGATGGAATTGCAAACCGTCCGGGATGTGGTGCGCGACCCGCTTGAGCGTTTGAAAACACGCCTTGGCGATTGCGTAACCGGCCGCGACTTTGCTACAGCGCTGTTTCAGTTCATCGAAGAGCTCGATGTCTACTCGAAAATCCAGCTGCTGAAAGACCGCGAAGAAGCCGATCATCAATTGCTTGCTGCGACGGAACATGAGCAGGCTTGGAATCAATGGGTCGGTGTGCTCGACCAATTTGTCCTGATGTTCGGGGACAAAGAACTGGACCTTCAAAGCGCAGCACGGATTCTTGATGAAGGCTTCGAAACTTTGGAGTTTTCCCGCATACCGCCGTCGCTCGATCAAGTGACCATCGCCAAAATGGACCTGGCGCGCTTGATGGACATTCGGTCGGTCTTCATCATCGGCGCAAACGACGGCGTCTTGCCGCAGCGCATTGAACACGAAGGGCTCTTGACAGATGCAGAGCGCGAGTGGTTCCAAAAAATTGGCATCGAACTCGCACCAAGCTCCCGTATGCGTTTGATGGATGAAACTTATATGGCCTATCGCTCGTTCTCTTCCGCTTCCGATCGGCTGAGCGTCTCTTACCCGATTGCGGACGAAGAAGGAAAAGCCTTATTGCCTTCTTTATATATCAGGAAAATCGCCGATTTGCTTCAGGTGGAGCCTAAATTGGCAGCGATCGGCCCGGAAGAGCTGCATGAGCCGGATGCATTGGAATACATTAGCCATCCGCGTGCAACGCTTTCGCATCTTGCTGCCCAAATCAGGAGCGGTGAGCTCACGGGACAATGGCAGGCTGTGCTCGATTACTACCGGGAAGACCCGTTATGGTCGTCAATTATCAATCAAATCTTCAAGCCTTTGAGCCATGGGAAAGCTGAAAAGCTATCGGAAGAAATCGCTGAATCGCTTTACGGTGCACCGATCGCCTCGAGCGTATCCCGTATCGAGACGTATCATAGCTGCCAATTTGCCCATTATGCAGCTTATGGCTTGAAACTCGAAGAACGCAGCCAATACCGTTTGGCTGCACCGGCAATGGGAGATTTATTCCATGCCGCAATCAAATGGATTTCCGATGAAGTGATGCAACTCGGCGTTTCCTGGTCGTCGCTAAGCAAAGAACAATGCGCGGATCTCGCGAAGCGGGCGATCGAACAATTATCGCCTTATTTCGTCAACCAGATCCTGTTGAGTTCGCATCGCTATCGGTATATCCAATACAAGCTTGAAGGCATCATCCGCCAGACGGCTTTCATGCTGAGCAAACATGCGCAAGTTTCCGGCTTTGTGCCGGTTGCGCTTGAAGTAGGCTTCGGGACGAAAGAAGCGATTCCGCCGCTCGACATTGCGCTTGATCGCGGGCGCAAGATGAATGTCAGGGGCCGCATTGACCGCATCGATTCAACTGATATCGGCGGCAAGCCGTATTTGCGGGTCGTCGATTATAAATCATCCAAGCAAGGCCTGGATTTGGGCGAAGTTTACCACGGGTTGGCACTTCAAACTTTCACTTATTTGGATGTGGCGCTGACCCATTCGAAGCGCTGGCTTGGGGAGCAGGCGGAGCCGGCAGGGGTGCTGTATTTCCATATGCACAACCCGATGTTGAAAATGACGAAATTACTGACCGCTGAAGAACTGGAAGAAGAACTTGCGAAGTCATTTAAGATGAACGGTTTGGTTGTTGAAGATCCGGAAGTCATACAGGCGATGGACGCGCAGATTGACGGGTATTCAAATGTCATTCCAGTGCGGCTCAACAAAAACGGTTCGGTCTCGAAGGGCTCATCGAAAACAGTGGAAAAAGACGATATGGAAACGATCCGCAAATTTGTCCGGAAAAAACACCAAGGGGCAGGAAATGGCATTCTTGACGGCAATACAGCCGTTTCGCCATACCGCTTAAAAGACGACACGCCTTGCCAATTCTGTAATTTCCGCGCAGTGTGTCAATTCGACCCGAGTGACCCCGACCAGAGCTATCGCAAATTGCCGGTGTTGAGCCCCGACCAGGCAGTGGAGAAAATACGCAAGGAGTTGAGCGCTGATGATACCGGAAAAACCGAATGATGCTACATGGACCGATGAACAATGGCAGGCGATATGGGCAAAGGGAAAGGATATGCTCGTATCGGCTGCGGCAGGTTCCGGGAAAACGGCTGTCCTGATCAACCGGATGATCGAAAAAGTGCTCGATGAACAAGATCCGATATCCGTCGATGAGCTTTTGGTCGTCACCTTCACGAACGCATCGGCAGCGGAAATGCGCCACCGCATGTCAGCGGCGCTTGAGCAGGCGGTCACGGAACAGCCAGAATCCGTTCATTTAAAAAAGCAGCTGCGGCTGATCAATAAAGCACAGATTTCGACTTTGCATTCGTTCTGCCTGCAAGTCGTGAAGCAATACGCCTATCTGCTGGAAATTGACCCTGGCTTCCGCATTGCGGGAGATACGGAAGCGGCCTTGCTTCGTGATGATGTCATGGAAGCGGTGCTTGAATCCGCATACGAAGGCGAAGGGCGCGAGAAGGTTTACAGGCTCGCAGACAGTTTTACTTCTGACCGCAGCGACCAGGCAATGGAGATTCTGCTGGGCAAACTATACGATTATTCGCGTGTGCATCCTGAACCGGAAGCTTGGCTTGAACAATTGCCAACGTTATACGATGTACCGGAACACGCCACGATCGACGGCCTGCCGTTCATGGAAGACTTGAAAATGACGATACGTCATAGTTTCGAAGCAGCGCTTAATTTACTTGATGAAGGTTGGGAGATAGCTACCCGTCCGGACGGCCCTGCCGTATTGGAAGAGAATTTCCGGATGGATGCTACGCTGATCCGCGCCGCAATCGACGCACTGGATGAATCTTGGGCATCGCTTCATGCTTATGCCCGGAACATTAAATGGGAGCGCTTGGCGTCTGTGAAAAAGGATTCCTGCGACCCGCAGTTGGCGGAAGAAGCGAAAGCACGGAGAAATGAAGCGAAAAAACTGTTCAATGATGTAAAAGAGGGGTATTTCACCCGCGCCCCTGAGCGCCTGCTTGCGGAAATGCGCGAAATGGCACCGCTTATGCGGACATTGGTCGATTTGACGAAGCGTTTTGCGGAAGAATACAAGGCTCTTAAAATCGATCGCGGTTTGGTCGATTTCTCGGATTTGGAGCATTACGCGCTGGAAATCCTGAGCGATGGGGGAGAACCTTCTGCGATCGCTCAGGATTACCGCACACGCTTCAAAGAAGTTTTGGTTGATGAATACCAAGATACGAATATGCTGCAGGAAACGATACTCAGCCTTGTGAAGTCCGGATCGGAACAAGATGGCAATTTATTCATGGTAGGGGACGTTAAACAGTCCATCTACCGTTTCCGTTTGGCGGAGCCGATGTTGTTCTTGGGCAAGTATTCCCGCTTTAGCAGGGAAGCGGACGAGACGGGCCTGCGAATCGATTTGAACGCCAATTTCAGGAGCCGCAAAGAAGTGCTCGATGGCACCAATTACATCTTTTCGCAAATTATGGGCGAGCGCGTCGGTGAAATCAGTTACGATGAAGATGCGGCATTGAAGCCGAAAGCGCCCTATCCCGAAGAAGATGTGCCGATTCACTTGACGCTTATCCATGAACCGGAAACAGAAGAAGGGGAAGAAATAACTGTCGATATGGACAAGTCGCAATGGGAAGCACGCTGGATAGCGCAAAAGATCCGCCATATGATGGATGCGGGAACGCTCGTGCACGATCCATGGAGCGGGAAAGAGCGCCCGCTTGAATACCGCGATATTGTCGTATTGATGCGTTCGATGACTTGGTCGGGTGACTTTTCCGACGAATTCAAAATGGCTGGCGTCCCTCTTTACGCAGAGTTGAGCGGAGGGTATTTCGATGCTCTTGAAGTGATGATCATGCTTAATACATTGCGCGTCATCGATAACCCGTACCAGGATATTCCGCTTGCCGCCGTGTTGCGCGCGCCGTTTTTCGGCCTACAGGAAAATGAGTTGGCAGCGATCCGGCTTGCCGATGCAAAAGGAACTTTTTATGATGCATTGAAAGCGTTTATCCGCATCGGCACAATGGATGAAGCCACTCGGATTAAGCTGGCCCGTTTCACGAACAGCCTCCGTATTTGGCGGGATTTGGCGCGCAGGGGCTCGTTGTCGGAATTGATTTGGAAAGTGTACCTGGATACGAATTACTACGAAATGACGGGTGCTATGTCGAACGGCAAGCAGCGCCAAGCGAATCTGCGTGCCCTTCATGACCGAGCACTCGAATACGAGAAAACCGCTTTTCGCGGATTGTTCCGATTCCTGCGCTTCATCGACCGCATGCGGGAGCGGGGTGACGACCTTGGAACTGCAAAGTCGTTGAGCGAAAAGGAAAATGTCGTGCGGCTCATGACCGTCCATAAATCGAAAGGCCTTGAATTTCCGGTCGTCTTTTTTGCGGGAACCGGAAGGCCGTTCAATGAAATGGATTTCCACAAACCGTATTTATTCGACCAGCAATACGGACTTGCGGTCAAGGCCGTCAATCCCGATACACGCATCGAATACACTTCGCTGCCTTATCTTGCCGTTAAAGAAATGAAACAATTGCAGATGAAGGCTGAAGAGATGCGGGTGTTGTATGTGGCCATGACCCGTGCGAAAGAAAAGCTCTACTTGACCGCTTCGGTAAAAGACATTGACCGTTTACTCGAGAAGTGGAAAACTTCCTCGGGCGACGTGCTGTTGCCTGACTTTAAACGTTCGCGTGCAAAATCCTATTTGGATTGGATCGGCCCTGCCGTGTCCAGGCATCCCGATGCCGAAGAACTGCATGTAGGCAGTGAAGTGCTCGAGCATCATTCACGTTTCCAGATCGATATTGTCGAGACCGTTTCCTTAGAAGAGCCGCAGCCTTTGCTCGAAGCCCAACAAGACCGGCCGGAAGCTGAAGCGGACGCCGCATTGATCCACAGCCGATTCGACTTCGCTTATCCCCATCAGGCAGCTGTCGAAAAACGTTCCAAGCAATCGGTGACGGAAATGAAGAGGCTGCAGTTATTGCAGCGTTCGGATGAGCCGGAATCGTTCATCCAGAATTATCAGCCGAAAACTCAAAAGAGAGCGCCTCACCGCCCGGATTTCCTGATGGACCGCAAACTGTCAGCTGCAGATATCGGTACGGCAGTCCACACCGTCATGCAGCATTTGCCGCTTGAGCGGCAGATGGATGTGGAGGAGATCCGGCAATTTCTCGACGAGTTGACAGGACGTGAAATTCTTACGAAGGAAGAAGCGCAGGCTGTCAAAGCTGAGCAAGTTGAAGCGTTTTTCCATAGTAAGATCGCACAGCGCCTGATGAACGCCGAGGATGTCAGACGGGAAGTTCCTTTTACGTATGCACGCGCTGATGAAGATGGCGACCATCAAATCGTCCAAGGGATCGTCGATTGCCTGTTCAAGGAAGACGGGGAATGGATCTTGCTCGATTATAAAACCGACCAAACGCGCGGTATGGGCAATGTCCAATCGGCCATGAAAGAGCGCTACTCGATCCAATTATCAGTGTACCAAGAAGCGGTGGAAGCGATTTTGCGCATTGCGATCAAAGAGTGTATCTTGTATTTATTCTCGACAAATGAAGAAGTGGAAGTCTAGGAGGATTATTTTGAAATTACAGCCGATCTCTTTACGTGAACGGGTGGATGCCATCGATTTGATGAGGGGATTTTCGTTATTCGGAATCCTGCTCATCAACATGCTGGCCTTCCACACGCCTTTATCTTATATCGATCCGTATAAATGGTTCAGCAGCAATATGGACCAAACCATTTTCACCGGCTTGGACATTTTCGTTCAGGCCAGTTTTTATCCGTTATTCGCAATGTTGTTCGGATATGGCTTGATGATGCAATTCTTGCGGGCTCAAGGACAAGGGCAGCCATTTTTGCCGGTAGCCATCAAGCGGCTGGTGATCTTATTGGGATTTGGGATCATCCATGCATTCTTCATTTGGTATGGAGATATTTTAATTACCTATGCACTTATGGGCTTGTTGTTGATCGGTATGCTCAGTTTGCCGGCAAACTGGCTTCTTGGCCTTGGCATACTGATCTACACATTGCCTCATTTGATGTTCACCGCCATTATGTTTATTTCGGTCATGGCAGATCCGAATATTTATATTGGTTATCAGGAAGCCGAGCAGTCCATTGCAGCATATGGCTCAGGGAGTTTCGCTGAAATCTTCAGTAGACGGCTGACGGATTGGTATTATGGCAACAATCCATTCAGTTTTATCATTTATGTAGTCACCATCTTGCCATTGATGATGGTGGGCGCAGCAGCGGCTAAGTGGCAGATGATTGAACAAGTAGCCAATAAGAAAAAGACGTGGCTGATATTGACCTTTAGTTCGCTTGCTATCGGCTTATTGCTGAAATCAACTCCTTATCTATTCGACACCAATTATGCTTTCCAATATGTCCAGGAAATGTTTGGAGGCCCATTGGTGGCGGTAGGCTATGCGGGTATTATCGCGTTATTGTCGCTGAACCTGACGTTTATGAAGGTTTTGTCGCCACTGGTCAAAGCGGGCAGGATGTCGATGACCATCTATATCACGCAATCGATTATCGCGACAAGCATCTTTTATTCCTTCGGCCTGGGCTTATACGGCCAAGTGGATCTATTGACCGGGACCTTGATCGCCGTCGGTATATTCATTGTCCAATTAATCTTTGCGGAATTGTGGTTCAGTAAATTCAATCGGGGACCGATCGAAATGATCTGGCGCCGATGGACTTACGGAAATAATTTTGAAAAAAGCAACAATTCAAAACGCTGAATGTGTATAATGAATGCAATCACAGAAAAGGAGTGTTTGACGAATGAAACTTCTATCGTTTCGCTTTCAAGGAGAAGAACGTTTTGGACCAAAGGTAAAAAAAGAAGAAGCCGTGTGGGATGTCCTCGCCATCCAGGAGCAGCTGGAAGTACTGCCGGAATTTCCGGAAAAGCTGATTGATGGAGTGTCGCAAGGAATGGAGTTTGTGGAACAGATCCGCAAATTGACGGAGGCGGCTGTCCAATCGGAAACCCCTGAGCAATTCAAACACTCTTTTTCGGAAATCGAATGGCAGGCGCCTGTCCCGAGACCTCCGAAAAACTTTATCTGCATCGGGAAGAACTACGCTGATCATGCAGAAGAAATGGGCGGGCAGGCACCAACGGATATGGTCGTTTTCACGAAAGCGCCGAATACGGTCGCTGCTGATGAAGAAACAGTCCCTGTGCATGCAGATATCACCGATTCGTATGACTACGAAGGTGAACTAGCTGTCGTAATCGGCAAAGCAGGACATAAAATTCCGAAACAGCTGGCTTACGATCATGTATTCGGGTATACCATCGCGCTTGACTTGACAGCGCGCGATCTTCAGGAAAAACACCAGCAATATTTCCTTGGGAAAAGCTTGCCAGGCTCTTGCCCAATGGGACCATATTTGGTAACGAAGGATGAGATTCCGCAATCTCAGAACCTGTCCCTTGTGACGAAAGTGAACGACGAAGTACGCCAAAATGGCAATACGGAAAACATGATCCGCCGCGTGGATGAGTTGATCGCAGAGATTTCCAAATCGGTGGCACTTGAACCGGGCGATGTCATCTTGACCGGAACCCCGGCTGGCGTAGGCAAAGGATTCAATCCGCCGAAGTTCTTGAAAGCGGGCGATACGATCAAAGTATCCATCCAGTCAATCGGCACACTCGTCACACATTTGTCATAAGGAACAATCACTTCCAATTGTCCTGCATGTGGTAAACTTGAGGGGACTATATTAAATGAGGTGAGCTTTTGGGATTTTTAACTGATACAACACATCTACACATTACCATGTGGGTAGTAGGCATCGTGCTTTTCCTCGTGGCTGCATTTATGCACCGCGACAGCAAGGGGCGCAAAATCGTCCACATGATCACGAGACTGATCTACGTTTTGATCATCATTACCGGGCTGACATTGTTCATTGAGCATTCGTCATACGATGCCATGCTTTACGGCTTGAAATTCCTATTCGGGCTATTGACCATCGGCATGATGGAAATGGTGCTTGTGCGTGGCAAAAAACAAAAGCCTGTAACCTTGTTTTGGGCATTGTTTGCAGTATTCTTGCTCGTGACTTTGTTCCTCGGCTTCAAATTGCCGATCGGCTTTAACTTCTTAGCTTAAAACGGCCGTTCCATCAAATAGAAAGCTGCACGTTCCTTGTTGGTTTTTACTGACAAGATACGTGCAGTTTTTTTGTATTGTCATCGAAATAGGAAAAATCGGGCCATTCCTCATAGGGATTTCACAGTTTGGACGAAACTAGGCATAAACAGCCGCGCTTTCACCAAGATGACATGGCGGCAAACAAGCGAGTTTGATAAAATAGACCGGGTGAGCATCATCTTGGCCTCATTGAAGGAGGAGTACGGAATTGAAGAGAAAAACTATGATTTGGGCGTTGGCAGCAGCATTGCTATTGCCGTCAACAACTATGGTAGCAGCTGAAGAAACCCGCACAATCGAAGACGAAAGCATCTACGACGTGCTCGTAGACCGCTATTTCAATAAACAGATCCAGAACGATTATGAAGTGGATTCCACCGACCCGGCATCGTTCAGCGGCGGTGATTTCTCAGGGATGGAAAGCGAACTAGCGCACGTCCGGGATATGGGCTTTACGGTGCTGTCAGTTGGGCCAGTCTTCCAGACCGCAAGCTACGATGGGCGGCAAGTGCTGGACTACAGCCAGTTGGAACGCCATTTCGGAACGGCGGAAGAATTCCAGTCGCTCGTCGACGAAGTGCATGAAAGCGACATGAAAGTCATCGTCGATTTGCCGACGCAAGAAGTGAGCGTGGATCATATGTGGGCACAGGAAAATCCTGATTGGTTTACTGAGAACGGTGACCAGACGATCGCGCTCGATACAGGTAATGAAGAAGTCCAACAAGCCTTGATCGAAATGTTCAGCGATTTTCGTGATACATACGGGATAGACGGAGTCCGCCTGCAGGATTCAGAGGAACTGGACCCGGCATTCGTCGAAAACTTCTCCACAGCCATGAAGCAGCAAGAAGGGTTTTACGTACTGGCAGATGCAGAAATGGAGAACCAGGCTGGATTTGATGCGGTCGTGCAACAAGGCGTAGAACAGACACTCCGCGACAGCTACCGCAATTTTGACCAATCGTTGGCCGATATCCCTGAATTGATGCAGCAAGCAGAAGGCAAATTGATCCGTGTCGATTCACTCGACGGTTCACGCTTTACATCAGACATCGTCGAGTCAAGAGGCTATCCGCCGACACGCTGGCGCATGCTATTTGCGCAATTATTGACGATGCCGGGCATTCCGGTCGTCCAATATGGTTCTGAAACAGCGATGAACGGCGAAGCCTTGCCGGAGTCGCATCAGATTTTGGACATGGCGGTCGAAAAGGAATTGATCGACTACATCACCAATCTAAACTCATTGCGCAATTCATCTGAAGCATTGCGTACAGGTGAATTGGAACTGCTTCATGAAGAAGAGGGCTGGATGGTGTATAAGCGTTCAAATGAAGAAGAGTCGTGGGTCATTGCCATTAATAACTCCTCTGAAACGAAAAGTTTAAGTTTGGCGCCAGAGGTCGTTGGTGAAGGAATGGAAATGCGAGGGCTGTTCGAAAGCGATATCGTTCGTCCGGATGAAGACGGACAGTACCGCCTCACCTTGGACCGAGAATTGGTAGAAACCTACCATATTACTGAAAAACGAGGGCTGAATACGGCGTATATCGTCACGCTTGGGCTAATGTACTTGATTTTTATGGGCTTTTTATGGATTGTCTGGAAGAAGGGCAAGCAGCGGAAAGCCGATGAAGCAGCAAAACAAAATAAATAATCAAAAGGCTGTGGACAGGTAACTACCTGTTCCGCCCTTTTTTGTAAGAAAAAGCGCCCAATTCCAGGCACTTTCAATGAAAAGTCAGTCGAATGCTTTATAGCCAATCATGTTGACAGGGTCTTTCGGCGAAGAGAATGGGGGGGCGTAGCACAGTTCGAGCGCCTGCAAATCATCGACGGTTAATCCTCCATAAATCGCGGTCGCTATTACATCGATGCGCTTATCGACTCCTTTGCCTCCGACACATTGTGCACCCAAAATCTGTCTGGTTTCAGGGTTATAATGGACTTTTAAGGTCAATTTTTCGTGATCTGGGTAATAGCCCGCGTTCGAGTTTCCGGTATGGCTGACCGTTTTGGCGGTAAGCCCTTTTTCTTTGATTGCTGTTTCTGTCAGTCCAGTCATCGCCGCATCCAAGCCGAAAACTTTCAATGCGGAAGTGCCGAGCAGCCCCTTTTTTGGAATGGGATTTCCGGTAATATGCTGAGCCACAAGAAAAGCTTGGCGGTGCGCAGGTACAGCGAGCGGGACACGTTTCGGGTCTCCGGTGATAAAATCGAAATTCTCCGACGCATCCCCTATGGCGTAGATCGCTTCGTCGTCTGTCTGCATAAAGTCGTTGGTGCAAATGCCCCCGGTTTCACCGATGCTGAGCCCGGCAGTTTCAGCGAGTTCGATATTCGGTTTCAAGCCGATGCTCATGATGACAAAATCGGTTTCCAGACTCTTACCATCGGACAACAGAACGCTTCGATCATCGATTTTTTCGATGACGGTTTCGGTATGGACTTGGACGCCGTTCTTCTCCAGTTCCGCATGCAGGAGCTGCGACAGATCCTCGTCCAAAATCGATAGGATGGCTCTCGACTTATGTACGATATCGACTTCCAGGCCGAGATGCTTAAGGTTCTCCGCCATTTCAAGCCCGATGAACCCGGCCCCTGAAACGACGCAATGGGAAGGCTTTTCGCTTTGGATATAGGAATGGATGGCTTGCATATCGCCATAGCTGCGCAGCGTAAATACATGGCTCTTTTGTGAGCCTTCAATATCCGGCATGATGGCGCTGCCGCCCGGAGACAAAATCAACGCGTCATAGGAATCGTAGAATTCATCGCCAGTCTTTAAGTTGCGGACGTAAATTTTTTTCTCCGGCCGGAGAATTTCCAAGACTTCGTGTTCGAGCTTGACATCGATATTGCGTTTTTGCTGGAATTGTTCCGGGTCGGCCATCAGGATCGAAGTCTCATCTTCTATGACCTCGCCAATGACATACGGCGTTCCACAAGCAGCATAGGACATTGTCGAATCCCGGTCGTATACCGTGATGCTCATCTCCTTGTCATAGAAACGGAGTTGGCCCGCTGCAGTTGCACCGCCGGCTACCGCGCCGACTATAATCACTTTTTTCATCAATAGTCCACTCCTCAATCGGTTTTATTAAAGAAGAACAAGGCGAGCGTGCCAGGTCCTGTGTGGGCGCCGATCACGGAACCGACCATGTGGATTTCGATTTCTTTCGGGTTGTAGGCAGCTTCGATTTCATCTTTCAGTGCGTTGGCAAACTCCAGGTCATCGGCATGGCTGATGGCCATCACTTGCTGGTCCAAATTGCTGCCGCGTTCTTTCATCAGTTCGATCATCCGCTTGATGACTTTTTTGCGCCCACGCAATTTTTCAATCGGAACGAGCTTGCCGTCTTCGACATGAAGCAAAGGCTTAATATTCAATAAGCCGCCGACGAATGCACTGCCTTTAGAAATACGGCCGCCTTTCGCCATGTAATCCAGATCTTCAACCGTGAACAAGCTTTCGAGATGATCGGCCTTGAAACGCACTTTTTGGATGATCGCATCGTGGTTTTCATCGGCATTGCGCAATTTTACGGCTTCTTTGACGAGCAGCCCGTAGCCGAGTGAAGCCGCTTTGGAATCGACGATCGTTAAGTCCAAATCCGGGTATTCTTCGCGCACTTGATCTGCCACCATGACGGCTGTGGCATAGGTACCGGACAATTCCGAGGAAAAGGCGATGTAGAATCCAGCTTCTTTGTCTTTTGCCAATTGTTCGAATGCCTTGAGCATTTCTTCCGGAGACGCTTGAGACGTTTTCGGATGGACGCCGGAACGGATGGCATCATAGACTTTCATGGAATCGATTGTCCGGATGTCTTCGTACTCAGCGTCTCCGATATGGACGCGCAAAGGGAACAGGACGACCTGTTCCTGCTCAAAAAAAGCTTTCGGTAAATCAGATGCGCTATCTGCAAATAATCTCATGGATCTTCCTCCTTTAGATTTTCAGTTTCAAACGGTCCATCAGTAATTCAGCTATGCCGTCTTCGTTATTGGTCAAGGTGATTTCGTTGGCGATGTTTTTCAACGGTGCAATGGCATTGCCCATCGCAACCCCAACTCCTGCAAAGTCCAGCATTTCCAGATCGTTGTCTTCATCACCGAATGCGATGATATGCTCTTTCGCGATGCCCAGTGATTTTGAAACGCGGTCGATACCGACAGCTTTGTTCATGCCCGAGCGGACAATTTCAATGACGTGCCAAGGTGCGCCCCAGCGGCGATGGTCAATGACTTCCGCATGCACTTCCGATAGGTGGTCGTGAATGGCATGGACTTTTTCGTATGGTGCATGGATGAGCATCGACGTCGGATCGGTTTTTAAATAATTGCGCAAATCCCCCGTGGTGATGCTTGGGTCACCAAAACTGAAGATATCCATCAGTTTCTCATCGTGGTGGTGGACATACACATCATCCAATACTTCCGCGACGATGTTGTGGAAATCGAAATCGTGCATCGATTCGACGACTTCGTGTACGACATCCAAGCCGATCGGTGTATGGTGCAGCCCCCAGCGTTCGTCGTTCGGGTGATGAACAAAAGCTCCATTGAAATTGACAATCGGCGTGTTGAGGCCGAGTTCGCGGTAATAGATTTCACTTGCGCGGTATGGACGCCCCGTAGCGATCATGACCTGGTGGCCTGCTTGCTGGGCTTGATTCAAAATGGACTTGGTTTTAGGTGAAATGACTTTTTGGTCGGTCAATAATGTTCCGTCCAAGTCGAGTACGATTAAATGTTGTTTCATATGAAAATCCGGCTCCCTTCTATCTACCTTCAGTTTAGCGATAATAGAGGCTATCCGTCAAAAAAACCTGACGGCAATGCCGGAATTTGCGGGAACAAAGAAAAATTGGTAGGATTTAGGGTGAGGAGTGAAGCGCATGAAAGTAGCAAATGAATTATGGGGAAATATCCCGATCTTACATATAACACCTGAAGGCCACGCGGGCGGTCCATTGCCGACGGTCATTTTCTTGCACGGGCATACGAGTGCCAAAGAACATAATTTGCATTATGCCTGGCAATGGGCCAAAAAAGGAGTCCGTGTCATCTTGCCGGATGCGCTGCTTCACGGAGAGCGGGATCAATCGCTTGATGAGGTACAGATCAGCCTGCGCTTTTGGGAAATCGTTTTGACGTCTATCGAAGAACTCGGATTTTTGCACAAAGAATTGCACAAGCGCCAACTGATTAGCGGAGAACCGGCTGTCGGAGGCACATCGATGGGAGGCATCACGACGCTCGGTGCTTTGACGGCATATCCGTGGATCAAAGCGGCAGCCGTCATGATGGGATCCGGAAATTACGTGGAGCTGGCGAAAGCCCAAATGCGCCAATACGAGTCGCGCGGTTTTGACTTGCCGCTCACCGATGAGGAACGAGAAGGCATGCTCCAGGCCCTGTCACGTTTCGATATCAGTTTGAACCGCCAATCCTTTGGCGGGCGCCCGGTCTTTTTCTGGCATGGCGTAAAAGACCCGACCGTTCCGTTTGAACCGACCAACCGGCTTTTCCATGCATTGCAGCAGGATTATGCCGCCTATCCTGAACGACTGGCATTCATGAAAGAAACCGAAGCTGCGCACGCGGTCAGCCGCAAAGGGATGCTGGCTGCAACGGCTTGGATTGCCGACCGATTAAAGGAATAAGCAAGTCGATTTCATTTCACTGTGATGTTTGGTAAGATAAGCAGTAACAGGAAAAGGAGGGATTCCGAATGGATCAAGAAACAAAAGATTATCTATTAGGTGCACTCGAAAATGTCATCGACCCTGAACTGGGTGTTGATATCGTCAATTTGGGCCTTGTATATGATGTAGAATTATCCGAAGATGGTTTCTGCGTGGTCACGATGACACTCACTTCTATGGGATGCCCAATGGGGCCGCAAATCGTCCAGATGGTTAAAACATCTTTGTATGAATTGCCGGAAGTGGAAGAAGTCGATGTAAAAATCGTCTGGCAGCCTGTCTGGAGCAAAGACCATATGTCGCGCTACGCAAAAATGGCGCTCGGCGTTCGATAAAGGAAATAGCAGGAAGCCGCAGGGAAGAAATTCCTTGCGGCTTTTTTTGATGAGCATTTCCGTTGCAAAAGGGGCTCGGCAATCATATAATCTAATTAGTCAAAGATGGTCAAATTAATCAGAGGAGCGTGATTTGATTGGTTCAATTCCAAAATACAAACGAAGAGCAAAAGTCGCCATTGGAACAATTCGGCCGCAATTTGGTTGAACAAGCACAGTCCGGCAAGATGGATCCAGTCATCGGACGCGATCAGGAAATCCGCAATGTCATCCGGATTCTTTCCAGAAAGACAAAGAATAATCCGGTATTGATCGGTGAACCGGGCGTCGGGAAAACCGCAATCGTCGAAGGACTGGCACAGCGCATCGTCCGCAACGATGTGCCGGAAGGCTTGAAGGACCGTGTCATTTATGAACTCGATATGAGTGCACTGATTGCAGGCGCAAAATACCGGGGGGAATTCGAGGAACGGCTGAAAAGCGTATTGAAGCAAGTGAAAGACAGTGAAGGGCAGATCATCCTGTTTATCGACGAGATTCATACGATTGTCGGCGCCGGTAAAACAGAAGGCGCGATGGACGCCGGAAATATGCTCAAACCGATGCTTGCGCGTGGAGAGCTGTATTGCATCGGGGCAACCACTCTGGATGAATACCGCATGCATATCGAAAAAGATGCGGCACTTGAGCGCCGCTTCCAGCAAGTGACGGTGCGCGAGCCTTCTGTTGAAGATGCAGTATCGATTCTCCGCGGATTGAAAGAGCGTTTCGAACTCCACCACGGAGTGCGCATCCATGACCGGGCAATCGTTGCAGCCGCTACAATGTCGGACCGGTACATCACGGAGCGTTTCCTTCCGGACAAAGCAATCGATTTGATCGACGAAGCGTGTGCGATGATCCGGACGGAGATCGATTCCATGCCGCAAGAGCTCGATGAAGTGACGCGGCGCCTCATGCAATTAGAGATTGAAGAGCAGGCGCTTCGAAAAGAAAAAGACGAAGCGAGCAAAACACGCCTCGCTGCGCTGCGCGAAGAGATTGAAGAGCTGAAGTCTTCTTCTGAAGGCATGCAGCAGCAATGGAACGAAGAAAAACAATCGCTTCAGAAAATCCAGGCCAAGCGCGAACAATTGGATCAATACCGCCGCCAATTGGAAGATGCGGAAAACAAATATGATTTAAATACAGCGGCGATGTTGCAACACGGCAAAATTCCAGAGCTTGAAAAAGAGCTGAGCGCCATGGAAGTCGAACTTGCCGGAGACGGCGGGGAACGTTTGCTTCGCGAAGAAGTGACAGAAGAGGAAATCGCGGGCATTGTCGCTCGCTGGACAGGTATTCCGGTAACGAAATTGGTCGAAGGTGAGCGCGAAAAGCTATTGCGCCTCGGGGATACCCTAAAAGAGCGCGTCATCGGGCAAGACAGAGCTGTCGAACTGGTGACAGAAGCGGTATGGCGAGCACGTGCCGGCATTAAGGATGAACAAAAGCCGATCGGCTCGTTCATTTTCCTTGGGCCAACCGGTGTCGGGAAAACGGAGCTTGCGAAATCGCTGGCAGCGAACTTGTTCGACTCAGAAGACCATTTCATCCGCATCGACATGTCCGAGTACATGGAAAAGCACAGCGTATCACGTCTTGTCGGGGCACCTCCTGGATATATCGGCTATGAAGAAGGCGGCCAGTTGACAGAAGCGGTCCGCCGCAATCCGTATTCCGTGGTGCTGCTCGATGAAATCGAGAAAGCCCATCCGGATGTCGCGAACATCCTTTTGCAAATCCTAGACGACGGGCGTATCACCGACAGCCAAGGGCGGCTTGTGAACTTCTCCAATACCGTCGTCATCATGACATCGAATATCGGTTCCCAACATATCAGCGCAAGCAGTGACGAACACGATACAGAAGACATCGTCATGATGGAACTGCGCAAGCATTTCCGGCCGGAGCTGTTGAACCGCATTGACGATATCGTCATTTTTCATTCCTTGTCGAATGAGCATTTCTATGGCATCGCCAAGAAAATGATCGGCGAATTGGCCGCTCGGATGAAACAACAGCAAATTTCCTTGGAAGTCGAGGATTCGGTCATCGATTACATCATTGAAGCAGGAACGGACCCGGTCTTTGGGGCGCGCCCGCTGAAACGCTTTATCCAGCGTGAAATCGAGACTCGAATTGCTAAGGAATTGATTAAAGGAGAGATCACTCCAGGTTCAACATTGAAGGTATCGATGGATCCCAATAAACAATTGCTTATCACTGTATAAGGAGAGCCGCATTTTCCGAAGCTTATCGCTCGCTTTCCGTGGGGCGGGAATCGAGCC
>NZ_JAPEHT010000129.1 GCF_028823615.1 Planococcus sp. A6 | reverse complement strand
CGATTTGCTGTGGGATGAGTATAAGCGATCGCTTAATCCGGAAGAATACCCAGTTGATTTAAGCGAAAAATGTTGGAACAATAAAATGCGGAATATCCAGGAAGTGCGGGAATCGGTTCAAGAATTCACGAACAAATAAGGAGGATCCACATGTCGACATTACAACAGCAGATCATCAATGAATTGAAGGTACAGCCTTCTATTAATCCACAGGAAGAGATCAAGCGCACGGTCGAATTCCTCAAAGAATACTTACAACACCATTCATTTCTGAAAGGTTTTGTGCTTGGTATTTCGGGCGGACAGGATTCGACACTTGCCGGTAAACTGGCACAGATGGCAGTCGATGAACTGAACGAGGAAGCAGGCGATCAAATTTATAGTTTTTACGGTGTGCGCCTGCCATACGGCGTCCAATCCGATGAGCATGATGCACAGGATGCCATCAAATTTATCCAACCGACGAAAGTCTATACCATCAACATCAAAGAAGCTGTCGATGGCAGCGACCGCGCGCTAGAAGCGGAAGGCATCAAATTGACGGATTTTGCAAAAGGCAACGAAAAAGCGCGTGAACGCATGAAAGCGCAATATTCGGTTGCGGCCATGCACAATGCGGTCGTGCTCGGTACTGACCACGCAGCTGAAGCGATTACCGGTTTCTATACGAAATATGGCGATGGCGCAGCTGATGTAGTGCCATTGTTCCGATTGAATAAGCGTCAAGGACGTGAAATGCTGAAGGCACTTGGCTCGCCGGAGCATTTGTATACAAAAGTCCCGACAGCTGACTTGGAAGAAGACAAACCAGCCATTCCGGATGAAGTCGCGCTTGGCATCACCTACGAGCAAATCGACGACTATCTGGAAGGCAAGGAAATCGCTGAAGACGCACGTGAAAAGCTGGAAGGCTATTACTTGAAAACCCAGCATAAGCGCAATCTGCCGGTGACGATTTTCGATGACTTCTGGAAAAATAATTAATAAGACAACGGGAAAAGCATATGCTTTTCCCGTTTTTTCATTTTCAAGAGTGGTTCAAAGGAATCCTTCAAACCGGCATGCCGTGATGGCTCAGTTGAGTTATCGCCTGGAATCCGATATGATGGCAATAAGATTGTGATTATTCAAAACCTTTTTCACTTATATGGGAGGAACTGATATGAAAGCGACAGAACGATTAGGAAAAGTCATAGATAATATCGAAAAAGTGATTATCGGAAAACGCGAAATCGCCGAGTTGAGTCTGGTCGCTTTGTTATCGCATGGCCATGTTTTGCTTGAAGATGTTCCGGGCGTCGGCAAGACGATGCTTGTCCGGGCGCTGGCAAAATCAGTCGGGGCGGATTTCAAACGTATCCAGTTCACCCCGGACTTATTGCCTTCAGACGTAGTAGGCGTTTCCATCTATAACCCGAAAGACATGCAATTCCATTTCCGCCCTGGCCCGATCATGGGCAATATCGTCTTAGCGGATGAAATCAACCGGACGTCACCGAAAACGCAGTCCGCATTATTGGAAGCAATGGAAGAGGCGTCAGTTACGACAGATGGCGTGACGATGCAGATCCCGAAACCATTTTTCGTCATGGCGACACAAAACCCGATTGAATATGAAGGAACCTATCCATTGCCGGAAGCGCAATTGGACCGCTTTCTACTGAGAGTGAAAATGGGATACCCGACGAGGGAAGAAGAAATTGAAGTATTGACCCGTTCCCAGTCGATTCCGCCGATTGAAGAGCTTGAATCAGTGCTGACGCTCGAAGAACTGCTCAAATTGCAGGAAGAAGTGCGGACGATTCGCGTGGATGATACGATCCGTACTTATATTGTAGAATTGGCGACTCAAACCCGCCGCGACCCTTATGTCTATCTCGGCGTCAGCCCGCGCGGCTCGATTGCCTTGATGAAAGCGGCACAAGCTTATGCCATGCTCAAAGGGCGTGATTATGTCACGCCGGATGATATCCAGTACTTGGCGAAATTCGTCTTTGGCCATCGCATCATGCTCCGTTCGGAAGCCCGCTATGACGGGATTACAGCCGAAGAACTAACGGAACGCATCATTGCCAAAACGCGTGTGCCTGTACAAAGGCTTGTGAATCAATGAAGCGGGTCAAACAAATTTTAGGTTCGTCGGGCAGGATGATATTTGTGCTCATCCTGCTTTTTTTGACTTTTTCGTTCGCCATGTTCCAAGGCGGCTTCGTCAGTTGGTTCATTTTCTACGTATCTGTTCCTTTCATTCTTTATTCTGTCTTGTTGTCGTTCTATCCGTTGCGGAATTTGCGCGCAGAACGGGTAGTCCATACCCCGCGAGTGCGGAGTGGCCACCGTTTTTCGGCTACTGTCACCGTTCGGCGGGCGTTTCCGTTCCCGTTGCTTTACACCGTCCTCGAGGAACAGGCACAATCTGCACGACTTAAAGTCCGCATGGCCGATGCAGGCCGTCAGCTGCTGCTCCCGGGATTTCGCAGTGAATTTTCCTGGACTTATGAAATCGGGGAAATGCCAAGAGGCGAACATGTGTTAGAAGGCGTCACGGTAGAAACAAACGCCAGCTGCTGCCAGCCCGCCAGTCCGTCCTGGTTTATCCGAACACTGTTGACATGATGTACCGCCCGATCGGTTCCAGTTTTGACCAAGGTTCGATCGCGGCGCCATTTACTTTAGTGAAAGATACCACGATGGCGAGCGGTATCCGCGATTACCAGCCGGGAGACCGGGTCTCGTGGATACACTGGAAATCGTTTGCACGAACGCAGACGATGCGCACGAAAGAATTCGAAGACCGTCAATCGCAAGATTTGTTCTTGCTTGATGACCGTTCCCCATCCGAAAGCTTCGAAATTCAAGTTGAGCTGATCGCTTCGATTCTCACTTCTGTAGTGGCATCCCATGCCAGTGTCGCCTATTTATCCGCCGGCACGCCGCGCGCCTTTTTCCCGCTGATCCAAAGCGATGAACAATTGCAGCGCGCGCTCTATCATTTGGCGAAAGTCCAGGATGATTTGGACCGGCCGATCGAAGCGGTTGTCGGACAGGATTTGAAACAAGTCCGCGTGTCGAGCCTAGTCTATGTAACGGGTTCGTTGTCACGTGAAATGGTCGATGAAATCCGCCGGAACGTAACGAGCTTAAGCCAGTGCTTGTGCCTGGTCGTGACAGAAACAGGCGACTCGGTCACTCCAGAAGATGAAAAAAACCATCAATATGCAAGATCTAAAGGCTTCCACGTGAAAGTTATCGTGCCAGAGAATTTCGCTTCGGCGTTTATGGAGGCGAATCGTTCATGACATCGATCAGAAAAAATAAAGTATTTATGGGCTTATTGTATATTTTGGTATTTTTCTTGTTGTCTGAATGGCTGCGCCCTGTCATCGAATTAACCGAAACCGGCCATCACCGGCTGTTTTTGGCTTTTGTGGCATTGGGTCTCGTGATGGCATTCTTTGACATTCCGTGGTGGATCACTGGTCCCTTGAAGTTGTTCTATATTCTGTGGTTTATCGTCTATGTTTACACAGGAAATCTCTTCTTTACGGCAGAAAGCATACGGTTTATCGTGGAGCAGGCGAGCATTAGCTTATCGGCGCTCTTCAGCCAAGATTGGCAAGCGACAACTGATGTATTTCGCACCGTCCTGTTCTTTGCGCTATTGTGGATGGCCATCTATCTAATCCATTATTGGGTCAGTTTCCGGCTGAGCATCTTCCTTTTCTATCTATTGACGGTCATTTTCGTTGCTGTTCTGGATACATTCAGCCCTTATTCGGGCGATGCGGCGATTGTCCGCATCATGGTCATCGGCTTATTATTGGCAGGATTATTGCATTTGGCCAGATGGATGGAACGACACGGCGCAGCAGCGAAAACAGATAAACTGCTGGTCTTTTCGATTCCCTTATTACTACTGTTGGTCGCTTCGACCGCGCTTGCGTTTTATCTGCCAAAAGCAGATCCGATTTGGCCGGACCCTGTTCCATACATCACCTCCTATTCCGGAAAAGGGGGTGTCGGTGAAGGAGGCGTCGGGCGCATCGGTTACGGCGTTGATGATTCACAGCTTGGCGGCTCGTTCGTTTCTGATGATACGACTGTTTTCAGGGCGGAGGTCGAAGAAGGCCAGTACTGGAAAGTTGAAGTGAAAGATGTCTATACGACAAAGGGCTGGGAGCTTTCCGAAGAAGATGCGGATGAGCAGCTTTACCGAAACGGCGATGAAGTTACGACAGACTTTCCGCCAGCAGGAGAAGAGCGTTCTTCGGCCTTAGTGGATATGCAGCTACCGTTTCCGTTCGTTCTCTATCCTTACGGCACTGCTTCTTTCTTAATGGAAGAAACACTGGATTATCGTTATGATCCGGTCCAGCAGCGCTTTGACACATTGCAAGAGAATACAGCTTTTGAACCGGATGTCTATGAAGTGTTCTATAGCGAACCTTCTTACAGCCTGACAGCATTGCGTGAAACAGATACGGAACAACTGTCTGAACTGCCGCCGGAATACGACCGCTACTTGCAATTGCCTGATGAATTGCCGGAGCGGGTTGGGGAACTAGCGGAAGAAATCGCTGCCGGGTCAGATACCGTTTACGGCCAAGCACAGGCTGTCGAACGTTATTTCGGCACCAATGGCTTTGAATACAGCCAAAGCGATATCGCTGTTCCCGAGGAAGACCAAGACTATGTTGATCAATTCCTTTTTGAAACGCAGCGTGGGTATTGCGATAATTTCTCGACTTCGATGGTCGTCTTGTTGCGTTCATTGGATATTCCTGCCCGTTGGGTAAAAGGCTTCAATGAAGGCGAAGTCATCGATACAGTGGATGGCTACGACGTATACGAAGTCACCAATAATAACGCGCATTCTTGGGTAGAAGCTTATATGCCAGGCGTGGGCTGGATGATGTTCGAACCAACCATCGGCTTTACCGGTGCTTCATCGATTGATTTCGATTTGGAAATTGATACTTCCGAACCGGAAGAAGAGGAGATGCCGGACCGCCCTGAACCCGAACCTGAAGCACAGCCAGAACAACCGGACGACGGCGCAGGGGCAGATGCCGAACCGACAGCGGGTGAGCGTTTCCTTGCTTTTGTCTCCGAACAGGCTGGCAAGCTCATCGCAGCAACAATTGGTTTGCTATTGCTCGCATTCATGCTATTCAAGATCCGCAAGAAATGGATGCCCAAAGTGTTGATTCCTTATTACCGCCGTAAAGTAGGGGACGCGGAAACCTTTGAAAAAGCCTATCTGCGACTCTTGAAGCAACTGGAACTTTATGGAATAAAACGAGCGCCAGGCCAAACATTGCGCTCTTATGCTGAATACGTCGATTCATTCTTTGGAACGAAAGAGATGACTAAATTGACGGCAGCGTATGAAAAATCCGTTTACGGCGGGGACGCCGAATCAGTCGACTGGCCGAAACTGAAGGAAAGTTGGGAAAATTTAATCAATCGGACAAGCGGTTGATTTTGAAAACACTAGCCTGTACAATTGAGAAAATTATAGAATACAGTGCCCTCATATATGTCCGATGATACGGTTCGGATGTCTCTACCAAGTCACCGGAAATGACTTGACTATGAAGGCGGATGACGCATGCTTATTTACATGTGCATTCGCCTTTTTAACGTAGAGGACAAGAACGCGAGGAGTGATTTTTCGCGTTCTTTTTTATATTGTGGCCTGAATCGAATAGAAGAGGTGAAGGATTTGCCAGTCAGCCCTATGTTAAAGGAACAGAAAAAAATCGTCGTCTTGGATTTCGGCAGCCAATACAACCAATTGATCACTCGCCGCATCCGTGAAATCGGTGTCTATAGCGAACTCCACCCGCACACGATTACCGCGACAGAAATCAAGGAAATGAACGCAACAGGAATCATCTTCTCAGGCGGACCGAATTCCGTCTATGACGAAAATGCGTTCTCCATCGATCCGGAAATTTTTGAAATGGGATTGCCGATACTCGGCATCTGCTACGGCATGCAATTGATGGCATTGCGTATGGAAGGGAAAGTCGAGAAAGCTTCTAACCGCGAATACGGCAAAGCCGAATTGACCTTGACGAAAGAAAGCTCCATATTCAAAGATGTGCCAGAAGAACAAATCGTCTGGATGAGCCACGGCGACCTCGTCACAGCGGCTCCTCCTGGATTTGACGTCATCGCTACAAGCCCTGGCTGCCCGATTGCAGCAATGGCAAACGAAGAGCGTAAACTATACGGTGTCCAGTACCATCCGGAAGTCCGCCATTCCGTTTATGGAAACGAAATGCTCCGCCAGTTCGTCTTCGATGTCTGCGGCATGAAAGACGAATGGTCGATGGAAAACTACATCGAATTGGAAATCGCGAAAATTCGCGAGCAAGTAGGCGACAAGAAAGTCCTTTGCGCACTAAGCGGCGGCGTCGATTCTTCAGTTGTTGCCGTCTTGATCCACAAAGCAATCGGCGATCAATTGACGTGCATGTTCGTAGACCACGGCTTGCTCCGTAAAGGGGAAGCGGAAAGCGTCATGAAAACCTTCGCCGACGGTTTCCACATGAACGTTATCAAGATCGATGCCCGCGAGCGCTTCATGAAAAAACTTGAAGGCGTAAGCGACCCTGAACAGAAACGCAAAATCATCGGTAATGAATTCATCTATGTATTCGACGATGAAGCGGAGAAACTGAAAGGCATGGACTTCCTTGCCCAAGGGACGCTCTATACAGATATTATCGAAAGCGGCACAACGACTGCCCAAACAATCAAATCCCACCACAACGTGGGCGGGTTGCCTGAAGACATGCAATTCGAATTGATCGAACCGCTCAACACTTTGTTCAAAGATGAAGTGCGTGCGCTCGGCACCGAGCTTGGCATGCCGGATGAAATCGTTTGGCGCCAGCCATTCCCAGGCCCAGGCCTCGGCATTCGCATCATGGGGGCTGTCACTGAAGAAAAACTTGAAATCGTCCGCGAATCGGATTGGATTTTGCGCGATGAAATCAAAAAAGCCGGCCTTGATCGCGACGTCTGGCAATACTTCACGGTGCTTCCGGATATCCGCAGCGTCGGCGTCATGGGCGATGCCCGCACATACGATTATGCAATCGGTATCCGCGCAGTTACTTCAATCGATGGCATGACCTCCGACTGGGCGCGTATCCCATGGGATGTGCTCGAGAAAATCAGCGTCCGTCTCGTCAACGAAGTAGATCACATCAATCGCGTATTATACGATATTACGAGCAAGCCACCTGCAACCATCGAGTGGGAATAGAAACAAACGGCTGCCATTAGCAGCCGTTTTTCTATTTTACGAACTTTCAGTTAAAAAAATAGATAATTGTTCGTGTTTCACCTTGTCTTTCCATACCTATCGTGGTATTCTATAAATGAAATTAAATAAGCTTGTCGTATAAATTCAGGAATATGGCCTGAGAGTCTCTACCGGTTCACCGTAAATGATCCGACTACGATTTTTTGTCCGCCTTATAAAATAGGCGGACTCTCTGTTTTCGGGCGGGGATAATCGGACGCATACGGCAAATCGCTGTATGCGTTTTTTTCGTAGACTTATACAAAAGCATACGGAGGAATTATGTATGAAGAAGTATTTTCAATTTGAAGAACTTGGAACAAACTACCGTCAGGAATTCATCGGCGGTTTAACAACATTTTTGGCAATGGCTTATATCTTGGTTGTCAATCCGTTGACGCTGACGATGGACTCGATTCCTGATTTAGATCCTGCCCTCCGAATGGATTACGGAGCAGTATTTATGGCAACGGCTTTAGCAGCCGCTATCGGTAGCCTGTTAATGGGGATCGTCGCTAAATACCCGCTCGCTCTAGCACCGGGGATGGGGCTCAACGCTTTCTTCTCCTATACAGTTGTTCTTACGTACGGAGTGCCTTGGCAAACTGCGTTGACCGGGGTGCTGGTTTCCGGATTGATCTTTATTCTGCTGACCTTGTCAGGCATCCGTGAAACAATCATCAACGCCATCCCGGCCCAACTGAAATATGCAGTCGGTGCCGGTATCGGGCTTTACATCACGTTTATCGGTCTACAGAATGCGGGGATCGTTGTAGGGAATCCCGATACACTTGTTGGGCTCGGCGATTTGACGACCGGTTCAGCTCTGCTCGCGATTTTCGGTTTGTTTGTCACAGTGATCATGATGGTTCGCGGAGTGAAGGGTGGAATTTTCTTCGGGATTTTAATCGCTGCAGTAGTCGGGATGATCTTCCAAGTAATCAGCTTGCCGACTGCCATCATCGATTTGAATGTTCCAAGCCTTGCGCCGACATTCGGCGTCGCGCTAGAACCAATCTTCAATGATCCTGGTTCATTGATGACCATTCAATTCTTGGTTATCGTCCTCACATTTTTGTTTGTAGACTTTTTTGATACAGCTGGAACATTGGTGGCAGTTGCAAACCAAGCGGGCTTGATGAAAGATAATAAATTACCGCGTGCAGGAAAAGCTTTGCTCTCTGATTCAATTGCAACAGTTAGCGGGGCAATCTTCGGAACATCGACAACGACTTCGTACATTGAATCGACATCAGGCGTAGCAGCCGGAGCTCGTTCCGGTTTTGCTTCAGTAGTTACTGGAATCCTCTTCTTGGTTGCGATTCTTTTCTATCCATTATTGTCAGTGATTACGAGTGCGGTCACGGCGCCGGCGTTGATCATCGTCGGAGTCTTGATGGTGTCAGCTCTTGGACAGATTGAATGGGGTAAATTTGAAATTGCTGTTCCAGCGTTTCTTACAATGATCGCGATGCCGCTCGGTTATAGTATCGCAACGGGAATCGCAATCGGATTCATTTTCTATCCGATCACGATGATGGTCGCGGGCAGAAGAAAAGAAATTCATCCTATCATGTATGGATTGTTTGTTATCTTCGTTTTGTATTTTATATTTCTTGCTTAAAGAGAAGC
>NZ_JAPEHT010000128.1 GCF_028823615.1 Planococcus sp. A6 | reverse complement strand
CCGACAGGGGAGTCAAATCCCGCGGGGGTTCGAATCCCTCTTCCTCCTCCATTTTTGAATACTACGCGCATGTAGATAGAGATTGATTCGTTGCTCCGGTAACGAATTTTTCTTAAAAATCATGTGTCTGAATATTATAAAAAACTCACAGATCAATTCTGTGAGTTTTTTTGTTGTCCTTATTCCCTGGGAAATAAAAAAGGCGGAGACAATTGTCTCCGCTTTTTTAGCGTTTCAACACAGCGGTCTGCTGCATGAACTTTCCGATGCGTTCAACAATTTGCTCTGAACAATCTGGGTCGTTCATTAAATCGTAGTCGTTGATATTGAGGCGCAGCACAGGACAAGCGTTGAAGGAGTCGATCCAGCGTTCGTAGCGTTCGTGCATTTCCAGCCAATATTCAACAGGCGTCTGCTGTTCCATCGCACGGCCACGTTCTTGAATGCGCCCGAGGATATCTTCAATCGATCCTTCGAGATAAATCAATAAATCCGGATGCGGGAAATAGGGCGTCATGACCATCGCATCGAATAAGTTGGTATAAGTCTCATAATCGACTTCATTCATCGTGCCTTTTTCCTGATGCATTTTCGCGAAAATGCCGGTGTCTTCGTAAATGGAGCGGTCTTGGATAAAGCCGCCGCCGTATTCGAACATCCGCTTTTGCTCTTTAAAACGCTCTGCCAGGAAATAGATTTGCAGATGGAAGCTCCATTTCTCGAAATCGTCGTAAAACAAATCAAGATACGGGTTACCGTCTACGTTTTCAAAAGATGTACGGAATTGCAGTGAATCCGCAAGTGCTTTGGTCATTGTCGACTTGCCGACGCCGACCGTTCCGGCGATAGTGATGACGGCATCTTTTGGGATGCCGTACTTGTCTCGTAAATTTTCATTCATATTGATAAGCTCCTTTTTTCAAGCGTGCCTTCCACATGAGTGAGAATCACTTCGAGGTCGGAACGGTTTTGCACAAAATCAAGTTCGTCTCCGTTAAAGCGCAGCACGGGGATTTCTGGATGCTCGCGCTCGAAACGTTCGATGAATTCATGGTAGTCTGCAGACAATTGCTCCATGTAATCAGGCGTGATCATCTGTTCGAATTCACGGCCGCGCAATTTAATGCGCTTCATCAAGGTATCCAGGCTCGCGTGCAAATAAATGACCATGTTCGGCTTCGGCATATCGGCCGTCAGGATTTTATAGATCGCTTCGTATTTGGCATATTCTTCTTCAGGCAGCGTCCGTTTGGCAAAGATCAAGTTTTTGAAGATATGATAATCCGCCACGACCGGCTCCTGGTTGGAGATGAATTTTTTTTGGATATCGCTCAATTGCTTATAGCGATTGCACAGGAAGAACATTTCCGTCTGGAAGCTCCATTCCTCGATATCTTCGTAAAATTTATTCAAAAACGGATTTTCATCCACGATTTCCTTCAGCAGTTGAAACTGGTGTTGCTCCGAAAGTGCTTTCGTCAGCGAGGTTTTCCCCACTCCGATCGGACCTTCTACGGTGATAAATGGCACCGGCACAAGAAGTCCCCCTTCTTCGATTCAAGTAAAATGCAATGCCATTTATTTTACCATATCTCCAAAAGTAAAAGTAGAGCCAAATGGCGTTCCAAATTGTGCATGGCTTTGTAGTGCTTTGTCAGGATGAAAAGATGATACACTGAAAGTCGAGGAGCGATGAATCATGAACGGAATGGAAAAAGACCATTATTTTATGGGGCTGGCGATTGAAGAAGCCCAAAAAGCAGCCCAAAAAGGCGAGGTACCGATTGGCGCCGTTATTATTCAAGGCGACCGCGTCATTGCGCGTGCCCACAATTTGCGCGAAACGACGCGTAATGCGGTGACACACGCCGAATTGCTTGCCATCCAGCAAGCCTGTGAAGTACTCGACAATTGGCGACTTGAAGACACAAAGCTTTACGTAACGTTAGAGCCTTGCCCGATGTGCGCCGGCGCCATTCTGCAATCGCGCATCCCGCATATTGTCTACGGCGCGCGCGATAGCAAGGCAGGCTGCGTCGATTCGCTGTACCGTCTGCTGAACGACGAGCGCTTCAACCACCAATGCGAAGTGACGGAAAACGTCATGGCGGATGAGTGTGGCGGCCTGCTCACCCAGTTTTTCCGCGATTTGCGCGCACGCAATAAAAATAAACGGAAAACCCAAGCCTAGGGTTTTCCGTTTTTCTATGCCAAAAATTCCTTGATCAAACGATTCACAATCTCCGGCTGCTCATGATGCACCCAATGCGTCGCCTCGCCGACCCAGACAAGTTCGGCGTTCTCACAGAACTTTAAGCTTTCAGTTGCGAGCATCGGCGACAGGAACTGGTCGCCGAGACCCCAGATGATGCGCACCGGCATACGCAGCGGGGCTTTTGGCATTTGCATGAGACTCCCCTTTCGGATCGCCCGGTACCAATTGAGCATGCCCGTCAAAGCGCCTGGCTGGCTCCACGCATCTTTGTATCGGACAAGTTCTTGCTCTGTAAATGCATCCGGCCTTGCGGTCCCTTTCATCGCCTGTTTCATCGATTCGAAATCGTTTGCAGCCATCAGCTTCTCTGGCACTTCCGGCAGCTGGAAAAACGCCATGTATGAACTTTTCAGCCATTGCAGCGGGTTTTTCAAAAATACGCGTGGCATGGCTGCCGGATGGGGAATATTGATGGCGATCAGCTTATTGACGTATTCCGGCTTGGCTGCTGCCAAATGCCAGGCGACCGCCCCTCCCCAATCATGGCCGATCACAATCGCCGAAGTTTCCCCGAATGCTTCAATCAAACCGGCAATATCATCGCTTAGCTTATTAATCGTGTAGTCTTCTATTTGTTCCGGCTTATCGCTCAAATGATAGCCGCGCTGATCCGGTACGACGACTCGATAACCTGAGGCGGCCAATTCTTCCATTTGGTGATGGAAGCCATAGGAAAATTCCGGAAATCCGTGAAGCAATACCACAAGTTCCCCATCTTCCGGTCCTGCTACCGCTGCATGCAGGCGAATGCCATTGGTTTCAATCAAGTGAAATTCCACTTCTTGCATTTGAACCGCTCCTTTCACGTTTCTTATTGTTTACCCGTTTACTGCAAAAAAAAAAAGACCCGAAATCCATTCGGGTCTTTTCGTTCAGCGGATCGTCGTTTTTCCGCCCATATAAGGTTGCAAGACTTCAGGAATGGCAACAGAGCCATCTTCCTGCTGGTAGTTCTCAAGCAATGCCGCCACAGTCCGCCCGACAGCGAGTCCGCTGCCGTTCAGCGTGTGGACAAACTCTGGCTTGCCTTTCGCTTCGCGGCGGAACTTGATGTTCGCGCGGCGCGCCTGGAAATCTTCAAAGTTTGAGCAAGAAGAAATTTCACGGTACGTCTCCTGCGTCGGAATCCATACTTCAATATCGTATTTCTTCGCTGCAGTAAAGCCAAGGTCCGCCGTGCACATCTTCAAGACGCGGTATGGAAGGCCCAACAGCTGCAACACTTTCTCTGCATGGCCCGTCAGTTTCTCAAGCTCGTCATAAGAATCTTCCGGTTTCACAAAGCGCACCAGCTCAACTTTATTGAATTGATGCTGACGGATCAAGCCACGCGTATCGCGTCCTGCAGAACCCGCTTCAGAGCGGAAATTCGCGCTGTAAGAAGCGAAAGCTTGCGGCAGCATATCCGCCGTTAAAATATCATCACGGTAGAAGTTCGTCACCGGCACTTCAGAAGTCGGGATGAGGAAATAATCTTCCTTCTCGATCAAGAACGCATCTTCCTCGAATTTCGGCAATTGCCCGGTGCCCGTCAAGCTTTCGCGGTTGACCATATATGGCGGCAGCATTTCCTCATAGCCATGCTCCTCCTGGTGAAGGTCCATCATGAAATTGATGAGTGCACGCTCAAGGCGTGCGCCAAGCCCACGATAGAAGACAAAACGGCTGCCCGTCACTTTCGCGGCGCGCTCGAAATCGACGATATTCAAGTCGGTCGCGATGTCCCAATGAGGCTTCGCTTCAAAGCCAAACTCCGGCTTGTCGCCCCATGTACGGATTTCTTCATTATCGTCTTCGGAATCACCGAACGGCACGCTGTCGTGCGGGATGTTCGGCACGCGCATCATGATATACTCCAACTTTTCTTCCACTTCGCGCAGTTCGTCGTCGATCGCTTTGATTTGGTCGCCGACTTCGCGCGTTTTCGCGATCGCCTCATCTGCATTTTCCTTATTGCGCTTCATGACAGCGATCTGCTGGGACGCTTCGTTACGCTCCGCTTTCAGCTTCTCGGTCTGGACGATCAGTTCCCGGCGCTTCTGGTCGAGCCCTTGAAAATCATCGAGTACGGAAATATCTTCCCCACGCTTTCCGAGCTTTGTTTTCACTTGGTCAAAATTTTCCCGTACAAAACGGATATCCAACATAGAAATTCCTCCTTAAGTATTCGTCAAATAAGAAAAAACAACGCAAAAATAGCCCTCATCCCCTGGTAAAGGGACGAGAGCTACCCGCGTTGCCACCCTGATTGATCGGCAAAAAGCCAATCCTCTTCATCACATAACGGCATTAAAACCGGCACTGGCTCATCGCCATGCAACTCCGGGGTGGATTCAAACGCGTTTGACGCCGGTTCGCACCAACCACCGGCTCTCTTACAGAAAAACTGCGCTTTACTATTCCCATCAACGTTTCTTCTTTGAAATTATTCATATTTTACTATAGTGCGCTTCGGTTGGCAAGAGTTCCCTGTTTTCGACCATGTCCAAAAACAGCTGCATCAGCCTATGGTCACCGGTCAGTTCCGGATGGAATGAACAGCCAAGAAATGGCCCGCTCCGCGCCAACACAATGCGCCCCTCGTATTCGCACAAAACTTCCACATCCGCACCAGCACGCACGATATGCGGCGCACGGATAAATACTGCCGGAAACGGTGCATCAATTCCCACAATATCCAGATCCGCTTCAAAACTATCCACTTGTCTGCCGAAAGAATTGCGCGCCACGGTCATGTCCATGACACCGAGATGCGCAGCTTCCTGCCCTTCAATTTCTTTTGCCAATAATACAAGCCCTGCACAAGTTCCGAACATTGGCTTTCCAGAATCAGCAAATTCTCTTAATGGTTCCATCAACTCCGCACGGTCAATCAAACGACGCATCGCCGTGCTTTCACCGCCCGGCAACACCAAACCATCGAGTTCCGCCAATTGACCGTCATTTTTCACCACGACAGCTTCCGCGCCGCATGCCTGAATCGCCAGTACATGTTCACGCACCGCTCCTTGCAGTGCCAATACACCGATTTTCATCGTTACCAGCCTCTTTCCTGCATGCGGTCCGCCGCACCGATTGTCGCCATTTCCAAGCCTTTCATTGCCGGCCCAAGATCTTTCGACAGTTTCGCAATCAACGCATAATCCTGATAATGAGCTGTCGCTTCGACGATGGCACGTGCAAAACGCTCCGGCTGGTCCGATTTGAAAATGCCGGATCCTACAAACACGCCATCTGCACCGAGTTCCATCATGAGCGCCGCATCCGCTGGTGTCGCGATGCCCCCTGCTGCAAAGTTGACGACCGGCAAACGGCCGAGCAATTTCACTTCTTTCAAAAACTCATAAGATGCACCTAAGTCTCTCGCAGCTGTCATCAATTCGTCTTCGCCCATCGCAACGATATTGCGCACTTCGGCATTCACTTGGCGCAAATGGCGCACCGCTTCGACGATATTCCCTGTGCCCGGCTCGCCTTTCGTACGCAGCATTGACGCCCCTTCTCCGATGCGCCGTGCCGCTTCCCCGATATTGCGGCAGCCACAGACGAACGGCACCGTATAATCATTTTTCAGCAAGTGAAATTCCTCATCCGCCGGTGTCAGTACTTCGCTTTCGTCGATATAGTCGACGCCCATCGCCTCTAGCACGCGCGCTTCTGTAATATGGCCGATACGCGCTTTCGCCATGACCGGAATCGACACAGCATTCATCACTTCTTCCGTGATGCGCGGGTCCGCCATACGGGCAACGCCGCCTTCTTTGCGGATATCGGATGGGACGCGCTCGAGCGCCATGACAGCCGTCGCCCCTGCCGCTTCTGCAATTTTCGCCTGTTCTGCATTGACCACGTCCATAATGACACCGCCTTTTTGCATTTCTGCCATGCCACGCTTCACTCGATCTGTGCCTTTTTCACTCATCTGAAAATTCCTCCCTTTTGTTGGTTGTTTCCAGTATAATAAACTGTGACCATATAAAAAGACTCAGTTTACGTTAATTTAAAAGGTCAGTTGGAGGAACCCCGATGGATATGCTCATGTTCCAATTACAAAAACAATCAACCACACCACTATATAAGCAGCTTTATCGAGAAATCCGTACCGCCATCACGGCGGGTAAAATTGCGGTCGACACCAAGCTTCCGAGCAAGCGCAAACTGGCGGATTATCTGCAGATCAGCCAGACGACCGTCGAACTGGCCTATTCCCAATTAGTCGCAGAAGGTTTTATTGAACCACGCCCTCGAAAAGGATTTTTCACGATGCCCGTGGAAGAACTGGCTTATTTGGATCTGCCTCAAGAAGAAACAGCTATCCGCGATGTACCAAAACCCACTTATGTATATGACTTTAACCCAGCGCGCATCGATACCCGTTCATTCCCATTTCCGACATGGCGCAAAACGGCACGCGAAGTAATCGATGAAGAAAACCATGAACTCCTGCTCGCTGGTCACCCGCAGGGAGACGAGTCGCTGCGCGCTGAAATCGCCCGTTATTTATACCAATCCCGCGGTGTAGTGTGCGAACCCGAACAAATTATCGTCGGATCTGGGACCGAACAATTGATGCCATTGCTGATCCGTCTCTTTGATAAAAATTTGAGCTTTGGCTTTGAAAACCCTGGATACGCCTTAACCCATAGCATTTTCGAACATGATGACAGACAGGCCTTCCCGATTGCAGTCGATGAAGACGGCATCGATGTGCAGGAACTCGACAAAACCGGCGTCGACATCGCCTACGTCACCCCATCCCACCAGTTCCCGACAGGCTCGATCTTAAGCGCTACACGCCGCGCACAGCTATTGAACTGGGCGGCCGCAAGTCCCGAACGCTATATCATCGAAGACGATTATGACAGCGAATTCCGCTACACGAGCCAGCCGATTCCTGCCCTGCAAAGCATGGACGTCGGCGGGCGGGTCATCTACATCAGTACCTTTTCGAAATCCATTATGCCATCATTGCGCATCGCCTATCTCGTGTTGCCGCCAAGGCTGTTGAACGCCTACCGCAAGACCTTTTTGCATTACACGTCCACCGTGCCACGCATCGACCAACAAATCGTCGCGACATTCATGCAAAAAGGCCATTTCTCCAGACATTTAAACCGTATGCGCAAACTGTACCGGAAGAAGCTTGAATGTCTGACACAAGCACTTGTCCCTTATCAACCACTAGTGACTGTTTCCGGTGAGCAAGCTGGCATGCATGTCGTGTTGACCATCGATACCGAACGCACGGAACAAAACTTAGTTTCCTTGGCAAGTGATGCAGGAATCCGTGTATTCGCGATGCAGAATTACGACCTACTCAAGCAAAAATCAGCTTCACCAAAAATCGTTCTCGGTTTTGGAGGTTTAGATGAAAGCGAAATCCAGCAGGGCATCGGCCAATTGATGAAATGCTGGAACATACAAAAAACCAGCTCACTCCCTGAGGGATGAGCTGGTTTTTCTTAAAATAGGCCTTTAATGAAATCCACGGCGCCTTTCATAGACAGCGCAAACCAATTGGCTCGCTCCACTGTTTCTATCGCTTCTACGTCTGCAGCCGATTTTTCGTCTTTCAAATATTCCACTTCATTACCTTCAGAATCTAAAACCCTCACCTTACCCACAAGTTGGCCTTCTTCTACAGTCGCCTCTATGGGCGCTTTCTCTGTTAATTCAAGCTCGGTCTGGTACGTGCTAGCGGAAGGGGTCAACAAATGGACTGGTTCTTTAACCGCTATCGCGACTTGCTCTTTTTCACCTTTTGCGACAGGAAGGGACTCCTGCCCCATAAATTGCTGGCCGGCTTTCATGATCTCCGTTTCTTGAAATCCAAAGCCGTAATCCAACAATGCACGCGTCGCGTCAAAACGTGCCTCATAGGAACCCTCCCCTTCTGCATCGACCGCTTTCATCACTACCGCAATCAACCGGACCCCATCGCGTTTGGCAGTCCCTGCAAAAGAATGGCCCGCAAAATCCGTGGTCCCTGTCTTCAATCCATCCATGCCTTCGTATTCATATTCCATCCCTGGAAGCATGGTATTCCAATTGACCATGCGGATTTGGTCAGGTGTGCCTTCGCGGAACATCAATTCCGGAATTTTAGCAGTATCCAGGATTTCCGGGTAATCATCCAGCAAGGCTTTAGTCAGTATAGCAACCGAACGGGCCGACATCGTATTTTCCTCGTCTTCTCCCGTCCCTTCAGGATGCATGCCCAATAGAAATGAATTATTAAGCCCTGTCGAATTGACGAAGTGTGCGTCTTCAATACCCATCTCTCTCGCTTTGTCATTCATCATCTGGACGAACTCTTTCTCAGTACCCGCAATCGTTTCGGCAATGCCAATCGTCGCTGCATTTGCCGAATAAATTGCCATTGCTTCATATAACTCTTTCATTGTATAGGAACCATCCCGGCGCAGTGGCACATTGCTCAAGCGCAAATCCTGCGAAATCCGGTGGCTATAATCCGTCACTTCATACTCATCGTCCCAACTGACGACACCTTCCTCGATCGCTTCAAACAAAAGGTATTCACTCATCATTTTGCTCATAGAAGCGATACCAAGCACGGCTTTATCATTTTGTCCGTATAAAATCTGTCCGGTCTCTGCATCTACTACAATCGCTGCATCCGCCAATACAGGAACAGTTTCTTCCGCCTGCACGCGATTCGGCATCATGATCATGAGAACTACAGCCATTATCATTAATACTTGAACCCATTTCACTAAACTTTTCACTCGATTGTCCTCCATCGTTTCATTCCTTCTGCTATTTTAGCATATTCTCTGGAAGCAAAACGAAAA
>NZ_JAPEHT010000127.1 GCF_028823615.1 Planococcus sp. A6 | reverse complement strand
TCGTCGCTACGCTCCTGCAGGGTCTCAAGTGTCTCGCTAATCCTCCCGGAGTCGGCCCCTTCCACTTTGTCTCTAGTTTTATAGTGGTGAACAATCTCTTCGATTTATTCAATATAGATAGTGGAAGTGTGTCAGACCTGATAGTTTTTGTCTCCTTGGATAGAGGAGCTACAATTGTCCGTTTGAATCCGTCAATAAGCATCTATGTCTCAGTTGCTGCCTCCCAGAAAGCGATTCCCCCGCTAGCCGGCAACTTATTATAGAAGCAGTTCTGATTAAACGAACCCGAATCAAAGAAATCTCTCAGCTGCCAAGCGTAAAGGGGTGAGCCGACGCAGTAAGACAGGTGTTCTTCCTGGCTTGCTGTGAGAGGCCAACCCAAAGCAGGGCGGCGACTAGTAGATGAAGCTCAAATTAATATCAGCAACAATTCCACAAGCAAATTTATTCTCACAAAAAAAGAAACCAATGCTGAGCATTGATTCCTTCCGCACACATCTGAAGTTAGAGCCCAAGCACGAAGAATGCCAGGAAGATGGTGACGATGACCAAAGTGTTGGTGATCAGCGATGTTCGTTTGCTGACGGGTTCATCGAGTGCCGGGAAGCGTTCGACCAGGCGGATGCCCCCGTAAATCAGCCCCATCAAAAGGACTAAAGTCAATATGAGCGGCATATCGTAGACGCGCACATCGATAAAGCGGATAAAGATGACCGAGAAAGCAAGGATCATGCCGTTGACTAAATTTTTTCGCTTCATAGGAGCTCCTTCAATTCGTTTTCAAGAAACGGCTTGGCGTTCAACAATTTGGTGAATTCCCGGTAGCGTTCCAGTTGGCCGGCTGCCGGTTTTTTGTTCGTGCGGTAAGCGCGGATCAAAATGTTTTTCGGCGTGTGCTCCATATCGATGAACTCCATCAATTGGGTCTCATAGCCGACCAAAGAAAGCAGTTCTGCGCGGATCGAATCGGTCGCGAGCGCGCTGAAGCGTTCTTTGATCAAGCCATGCTGCAGCATGACATCGAGCGGCGACGATTGGATTTGGCTATTGAGTTCGTGTTGGCAGCACGGCACGCTCAAGATGACGCCGGCGTTCCATTTAACGGCGCGGGCGAGTGCCATATCCGTTGCCACATCACAGGCGTGAAGCGTGACGACCATATCGACTGCGGTGTCTTGGTCGTAATCGTTGATATCGCCAACGAGAAATTCCAGCTGCTGGTAGTCGAGGTCACGGGCGATGTTCTGGCATTCCTCGATGACGCTTTTTTTCAGGTCCAGGCCGGTGACACGCAAATCGAGCCCTTTTTCAATACGCAAATAATGATATAGCGCAAAAGTCAGGTAAGATTTACCGGAGCCGAAATCGAGTATGCGGATCGGGCGGTCTTTTGGCAAATGCTCGAGTGCATCATCGATGAATTCGATGAAGCGGTTGATCTGACGGAATTTATCGTATTTCTGTTTCTTGACTTTGCCGTCCGGCGACTGGACGCCGAGGCGCACAAGAAACGGATAAGGTTTGCCGTCCTCTAGCAGATAATCTTTCTTGCGGTTGTGAGACAAATCGGCGGCAGTGCGCGCGTCCGCTTCTGATTTATAGCTCACTTTGAATTTCTTGGTCAATTGGATCTGGACTTTTTCGTCGGTGAACTGGAACAGTCCTTGGCGGAAGTCGGCAAATAATTGTTCGAGCTCTACAGCTGACTGTTCGACTGTCAGGTTTTGGTGTTTCAAGATCTGTTCATATTGATATTCGAACTGGATGCGGTAGCCTTCTTTCAGTTCGACCGGTTTTAATTTGATGCGTTTCAAGTCGTTCGATTTCTGGCGCGGCTGGCTGATGGTGGCCGTGACGAGTGCGTGGCTGTGCAGTTTTTCTGCAAGTTTGGCGTGCATAGTTTGGAGTTCCATAGAAAATCCCTTCCGTCTTTATGATAGCCTCATTTTAGCACGGCTGGGATACTGGGGCGACTTCGCAAACCGGAAATGGCGCCTTCTTTTCAATAAGGGGGACAAAGAAATGGCAATTCTCGATCAAACAGTAGGGGAAATTGTACGGGAGCAGGCGAAAAAATTTCCGCAGACGGAAGCGTATGTGTATCCAGAACGCGGCATCCGCAAAACCTATGCCGAATTTGACCAAGAGACCGATACGCTAGCGAAAGCGTTCATGGGCCTTGGCATAGAAAAAGGCGAACATATCGCCATTTGGTCCGATAATAAACGCGAGTGGCTGCTTAGCCAATACGCTACAGGTAAGATGGGCGGCGTGCTGGTCACTGTCAACACAAGCTATCAAGCGAATGAGCTGGAATATCTGCTGAAGCAATCGGATTCTACGACTTTGATTCTGGGGGAAGAATTCAAGGGGACTGATTATATCGAAGTGTTGAATCAAGTGTGCCCGGAACTGGAGCATGCTGAAACAGGGCAGCTCGATTCGCCTAAACTACCGCATCTGAAGCGCGTTATCGTCATGAGCGAAAATAGCTATCCGGGCATCTACACATGGAGCGAATTTGAAGCATTCGCGGAAAAGATAAAGGATGAACAACTGGAACAGCGCTTTCGTTCGATGAAACCGGATGAAGTCATCAATATCCAATACACATCCGGGACGACCGGATTCCCGAAAGGCGTCATGCTGACGCATCGCAACGTCGTCAACAACGGGCGCCTCGTCGGCGATATGATGAATTTGGATGAAACGGACCGCCTGTGCATCCCGGTGCCGTTTTTCCATTGCTTCGGCTGCGTGCTCGGAACTTTGGCGGCAGTAACACATGCCACGACAATGGTCATCGCAGAGCAATTCGAGCCGAAGCGCGTCTTGCAGATGGTACAAGATGAGAAATGCACCGCGCTTCACGGGGTGCCGACGATGTTCATTGCCGAACTCAACCATCCCGAATTCGAGTCGTTCGATACTTCGACATTGCGCACTGGCATCATGGCCGGCTCGACGTGCCCGATCGAAGTGATGAAGAAAGTCATCAGCGATATGGGGGCGAGTGAAATCACTATCGCTTATGGGCAGACCGAATCATCGCCGGTCATCACGCAGACCGGCAAAGATGATGCCATCGAAAAACGCGTCGCCACTGTCGGCAAGCCGCATGACGATGTCGAAGTGAAAATCATCGACCCGGTGACCGGCGAACAAGTCGTCAAAGGCATGCCAGGCGAATTGTGCACGAGAGGCTATTTAATCATGAAAGGCTATTACAAAAACGAAGAGGCTACTAAAGAAGCGATCGATTCTGATGGCTGGCTGCATACGGGCGACATTGCGGTTGAAGACGAAGATGGTTATATCTCGATCACGGGCCGCATCAAGGACATGGTCATCCGCGGAGGGGAAAATATCTACCCGCGTGAAATTGAGGAATTTCTCTATCAGCACCCGTCCGTCCAAGATGTTCAAGTCGTCGGGGTGCCGGACCCAAAGTATGGGGAAGAGCTGATGGCTTGGGTCATCTTGAAAGAAGGGGAAGAACTCAAACCGGACGAGCTGCGTGCGTATTGCAAAGGGAAAATCGCCCATCACAAAATCCCGCGCTATATCGAGTTCATCGAAGAATACCCGATGACCGCTTCCGGAAAGATCCAGAAGTTCAAGTTGCGTGAAATGTCTGAGGAAATCGCTGAGAAGGTCCAATAAACAAGAAGAAGCAACCAGATGGAAATTTTTCATCTGGTTTTCTATTGCGTATAGTTGGCTAGTACTTCTTCACTTGAATCGAGATATTCAGAAAAGAAAGTTTAATGTCTTTCTAAATAGGGCACACTAGTAACAGAAGTTATCTTGAATATAGGATAATTCGTGCAAGCCACGGACCAAATTGATAAAGGAGAGGTTATGGAATGAGCAACGTAAACTTGGCAATCATTTACTACAGTTCAACAGGAACCAATTATCAGATGGCGCAATGGGCAGAAGCGGCTGCGAAAGAAGCGGGTGCAGAAGTAAAAGTGGCAAAAGTGAAAGAGAATGCGCCGATGGGGGCGATTGAATCGAACCCAGCCTGGAAAGAGCATTACGAAGCGACGCAGGATGTGCCGGAAGCCGACAACGATTTGCTCGAATGGGCAGACGCGATCATCTTCAGCGTGCCGACGCGCTTTGGCCATGTATCTTCACAAGTGCAACAATTCTTCGATACAACCGGCGGCTTATGGGCGCAAGGGAAGCTTGCGAACAAGGTCGTCAGCGCCATGTCTTCTGCGCAGAATCCTCATGGTGGGCAAGAAGCTACAGTTCTCGCTGTCTATACAACGATGCATCATTGGGGCGCAATCATTGCGGCTCCGGGTTATACGGACCAATCCTTGTTCAAAGCAGGGGGCAACCCTTATGGAACGAGCGTCAGCGTCGACCAGGACGGCAATATGGTGGAAGACGTAAAAGATGCTGTGGCGCACCAGGCAAAACGCACAGTACAAGTGGCTGGATGGGTTAAAAACGGCTTGAACGGGTAACTAAAAACTACACGCCAAAAAGGCGAATGCTAGCAGACGGGCGAATGCGCCCGTCTGCTTTTTCAGTCGAGGAGGGGTAGTTTGGAATGGCTTAGCTTGGTGTTTGTAATGGGGTTTGTCGTCATTCATCTATTTTCGAAAAACATGAATTTCCTGAAAGCCGTACCGCGCAGCCGGTTCTTATCGATTGCCGGCGGCATTTCTGTCGCCTATGTATTTTTGCACTTATTGCCTGAGTTGGGCGAATTCCAAGAAGAGGTCCACGAGGAATTCGGCGGCCCGGGGGAAGGTTTCCTGAGCAACCATATTTACTTAGCTGCGATGGCCGGGCTGGTCATTTTTTACGGCTTGGAACAAATGGTCAAAAACTCGAAGCGCCGGACTGCGGAAGGCAAGTCTTCTTCAGGCGTATTCTGGATTCACATCGGTTCCTTTGCTATGTACAACGGGGTCATCGGCTATTTGATGATGCGCGAGGAATATGAAGGGGTGGTTGGGATGGCCCTGTTTTTCATTGCGCTCGGGGTCCATTTCATCACCAATGACAAGGGTCTCCGGGAAGCACATAAAGGCGAATATGACCGGTACGGCAGATGGCTTCTCGCTGCGGCAATCGTGGCCGGTTGGGTCATCGGGTGGATGACGGAAGTGCATGAATTGATCATTGCATTTCTCATGGCCTTGATTGCGGGCGGCGTTATTCTAAACGTGCTGAAAGAAGAATTGCCCGAAGAGCGGGAAAGTAGTCTAGGTGCTTTTGTAATAGGACTGGCCGTATACTCTATGTTGCTATTGTTCATTTAACTAAAAAAATGATGCCATTTATAAAAAAGGGGAATAATCTTTAGGATATCGGGTAGAGTATTAGGTAATGAATCACGTGCGTAATCCTCGCGTTAGTGTCGAAAGGTGATGTTTATGCCATGATCACGAAAGAGGAAGAGGCAGTCTTTGAATATGAACTTCAGAAATTGACGACAGAGTGCCAAGAATGCCTGGATACTTCTTTGAAGAGAAAGATCCAAGATGATGCCTTGTGGTTACAGGCCATCGTTTTTCCAAGCTCCGGAAGAAAGCCGTGAAGTGAGCGAATTTCCGATATTCCAGCCACGCAGCCTTGCTGCGTGGCTTTTCTTTGTGAAATGTGAACCGTTTTGTAACAATTTCCCGGGAAATGGCTCTCAGGGCGTGCGTCCCCAAAGGAATCTCCCTGTTGCTCCTTTATAATAGGGATAAGTGAAAGAAAGGGCGATGGGAATGGGAAGTTTGAAGCAAATGGCCTACAGCCAGAACAATCGCATACGGTTGTTGTTTCTAGCCTCATTGGCAAAAGGGCTTGCGATGATTGGGCAGGCTTTGTTTTTTGTATGGGTAGCTGATTCAGTATTTCTGAAATCCGCCTCTTTTGAAGACGTGCTGCCGTTATTGGCTGCGCTGCTGGCGGTCATTTTGCTGCGGGCTGGCGCAAGTTATGCGATCGGCCGGCTCGGCATCACGCTGTCTGTTGAAGCGAGACGCCGTTTGCGCCGGGAATTGATTGCTACGTATAAAGAAAATCCGCTGCAGGGATCGATTGCCGGGCAGTCGGGGCGGAAAGTCGGCTTGCTGCTCGAAGCCGTCGATGACACTGATGGTTATTTCAGCAAATATATTCCCCAGATGATCCAAAGTTATACAATTCCGCTGATGCTCCTCGGAGTGATTTTTTACCTGAACTGGACGACCGGGCTGATCATCTTAATTACGGCGCCGTTCATTCCTTTGTTTATGGCGATTGTCGGCAAAAGAACAAAACAAAAAGCGGATGAAAAAGTCGAGCAATTGGCTGGATTTTCAGGCGCTTTTCTCGATGTGCTGCAAGGGCTGACAACTTTGCGCCTGTTCGGCCAGGCCAAGCGGCAAAGCGACACCATTCGGGACAATAGCTTGAAGTTTCGCGATTCGACGATGGACGTCTTGAAATCGGCTTTCCTGTCTTCTTTGACGCTCGAATACATTTCCATGCTGAGCATCGGGATCGTGGCGCTCGAAATCGGTTTGCGCCTTGTGGTCTTCGATAGCATCACGTTTTTCCCGGCTTTCCTCGTCATGCTGCTCGTGCCGGATTTCTTCAATTTATTGAAGGAGTTTGGCAGCGCTTTTCATACGGCGAGAGGCAGTGCGGCATCTGCTGAGCTGTTGACAGAAGAATTGGCGAAAAACCATCAACCGGTTGAGTGGGGGGAATCCCCTGTCAATGCACCGATTGAGTTAGCAGTAGAGCAAGTCGGCTTTCAGTACGGAGAAGGGTTCCAACTCGAACCGGCAAGTTTCAAGCTCGAAGCGGGAACATCTACCGCGCTGGTCGGGGCAAGTGGCTCCGGAAAAAGCACCTTGATGAATGTTGTAGCGGGGTTATTGCCGGCCACCAGCGGGCGATTGCTGATCAACGGCTTCCCGCAAGAACAAGTGAGCGAAGATGAATGGTTCGGGCAATTGAGCTATATTACGCAAGATCCTTATTTATTTGCAGGGACAATTAAAGAAAATATCGAACTCGGGTCGAATCAAGCCGTGGCGAAACAAGAGTTGATTGCGGCGGCTCAGAAAGCGGGCATCCTGGAATTGGTCGAATCGCTTCCTGAAGGATTCGACACGGTGATCGGCGAAGCGGGGCGTGGATTGTCCGGCGGCGAAAAGCAGCGGCTCGTGTTAGCGCGTGCATTTCTCAAGAAGCCCTCGTTATTGTTTTTTGATGAACCGACAGCAGGACTCGACCTTCATACAGAGCAAGTACTGCAAAGGGCAATCGAAGAGTTGTCGAAAGAAGCTACCGTCATCACGATTGCACACCGTCTGCACACGATCCGGAACGCATCACGCATTATCGTCTTGGACGCAGGGAAAGTGGAAGCCATCGGCACGCACGAAGAGCTAATGGACAGCTTCAGCCCTTACCGTTCCATGATTGAGGCGCAGCAAGGGGGCAAACAGGCATGGGTGAATTAAAAACGGTTTTTTGGCTGACGCTAAAAGAAAAACGTGATGTTGCCCTTGCCGTAATGTTCGGCTTTCTGGCGGGGCTTGCCGGCGTTGCGCTTCTTGGGGCAAGCGGCTATTTGATTTCCAAAGCGGCGTTGACTGCCCAAATGACGACCTTGGTCGTTATGGCAGCATCGCTTAAATTATTCGGCTTTGCAGCCGCCATTACCCGTTACGCGGAACGGCTGTTTTCACACCGCGCGACGTTTACGATGCTCGGCCATTTGCGCGGGAATTTTTTCGAACGATTGGCACCGCTCGCTCCGGGTATTTTCCAGCGCCACCAGAGCGGGGATCTGTTGTCTCGTATCGTCGGTGACGTGGAAAGTTTGCAGAATTTCCTGCTGCGCGTATTGTATCCGCCGATTGTCGTAGGCATGGTCTTAGTGGCCACAGTGTTCTTCACTTCGTTTTATTCGCTGCCTATGGCCTTGATCGTCTTGGCAGGCGCAATTTTTGTGGTCGTCATCCTGCCCGCGTTCTTCGCTCTCCGGAGACGGAAGAAAACGCATGCTACAGGAGAAACCCGCGGAGAGTTTGCGGCAGCATCGGCGGAATTTCTTTACGGATTCAAGGATTTGAAAATCCATTTGGCGCTCGATCGAAAAAGCGCGGAATTACAGGAAACCGCACACCGTTACGAACAGGCCCAGCAAAACGAGGGGCTTGAGGAAAACCGGGTTCAGTCCGTGAATGCGCTTGTGGCTTTTCTGGCTTCGTTTTTCATTTTGGCGACTGGGGCGTATTTTGTGTCCACCGGGGAATTGTCCGGTTTGTATTTGGCGATGCTTGTCATGGTGTCGCTTGGGGCATTTGAAAATGTCGGCCCGCTTGCGGCCCTTCCGGCGTATTATGAAGAAAGCCGGATCGCTGCGCGCAGGCTTGACGAAGTGGTGGACGAAGAACCGGACAACAGCATCGGTACATTGCCGGTGGGGCCGGTGGATATTCAGGCGAATCGCATCTCCTATCGCTATCCGAATGATGGTCGCTTGGCGCTCGATGAAGTCAGTTTCCAGTTGCCGCAAGGATCTAAAACGGCGATTGTCGGCCCGAGCGGTTCAGGCAAGTCGACCTTATTGCAGCTATTGCTGAAAGTGGCAGTACCGGAGGATGGCGAAATCCGTTTCGGAAATGAAGCGCTTAGCGGCATGCGCCCGGAAAACGTATGGGAACGCATGAACATTGTGCTTCAGGAGAACCACTTCTTTTCAGGGACAATCGAGAGCAATTTGCGCATTGCGAATGAGCAGGCAGACGCAGAACAATTGCGTGAAGCACTCGAACTCGTACGGTTAGAGCACTTGGAGCTGTCGGCGCCGGTTTACGAAAAGGGCCGCAATTTATCCGGCGGTGAAAAGCAGCGTCTCGCGATGGCTCGTGCGTTTCTGAAAGGCGAACGGCTATGGCTGCTGGACGAACCGTTTTCATCGGTCGACGGCGTAACGGCCCAATCCATCTACAGCGAGCTGTTCACTCGCCACCCACAGGATACGTTTGTCATCATCAGCCACGATTTATCGGGGCTTGAAAACATGGACCGCATCCTGGTGTTGGAAAACGGACGCTTGATCGAACAAGGCAATTACCAGGAATTAATGGAGCGCCGCGGTTATTTCTACGGTTTGAAGAAAATAGAAGAGCAAGTTTTCGTCTAAGTATCTCGAAAGTTGCACAAAAAAAGACGCATCTATGCAGATGCGTCTTTTCAGAGTGTTGAAGAAGTCTATGATTCATTACGAATTAGAATGGAATCGTTTTTTCTACATTCAACAATCAACGATCTCTTTAAGTATTTGGAGAAGTGTTCGCTCGACTCCTGTGGATCAGCGAGACGACCG
>NZ_JAPEHT010000126.1 GCF_028823615.1 Planococcus sp. A6 | reverse complement strand
AGTCTTTTTCTGTGTGGTCGAGAAAATCAGAAACCCGTATTTTCCGAAGCTTATCGCTCGCTTTCCGTGGGGCGGGAATCGAGCCTCCTCATTCGCTACGCTCACTGCGGGGTCTCTCAAACCCGCTGAACCCACTGGAAAGATAAAGTCGAACTACGTGAGACATTATCTTTGCGAAAGTAATGCGCAGCATTATTGAGCAGAATGGTTTACGAGCGAACGCATCTCCAAATACTGAGATATAATGTTGTTTTTTGAAAGTAGAAAGGTGATCTCTTTTTTTTATTCATAGAGTATCAAAAGCTTCTCCAACACTCTGAAAAAAGAAGCGAGAACTTTACGCGTCTTTTCCAGATGGCCATTCCGATTTCAGCATGCCGTAGACGACACTGTCGACGAAATGATCGTAAAGCCATTCTCCTTGGCGGATCACACCTTCTTCCGTAAAGCCGAGGCGGATTGGGATGTTGCGGCTTTTCTCGTTGCCGACCGCTGCACGGATCTCGACTTTATTGAGCCCGCGCTCCGTTAGCGCATAATCTGTCAGCGCTCCCGCTACCCTTGTCATGATGCCTTTTCCCTGGTATTCGGTATCGAGCCAATAGCCAATATAGGCCGTCTGTTTCGCTTCATTGATTTCGTTAAAACCGGCGATTCCGGCCAGTTCGCCGCGGTAGACGATCGCGCAATTCAAGCTTTTGCCGAGCGCGAAACTCTCTGCGCCCGACTGGATGAAGTTTTTCGTATCCTCAACAGTTTTCGTGTGATCGAGCCACGGCAGCCATTCCTTCAGTGCAGCACGCGAACGGTCCGTCAATTCAAAAATCCGTTCCGCGTCTTGCATCTCGACCAATTTCAACGCCAACTCTTCATCAATCTTATATACAAACATCCCACTTCCCCCTTTTTTGAATTATCCATAAGCTTAGCATATCCAATATCTTACAAGGATTTATTTTCTTCGAATTAAAAAAGACGCAATTTTCAGTTATATATCGTAAACTGGAAGAAAAGAAAGCGAACGGAGTGAACGCTTATGTTCTGGCTCTTTATTGTCCTCGTCGCTTTGATGGTCGTGCTCATCATCCTGTGCCTTGTGCTGTTTTTCATTCGCCATAAACCGCATGAACTGCCCGCTCCCCACCACGAAGCACAATTATTGAAAGAACGTTTTTCGCGTGGCGAGCTGTCGGAAGACGAGTTCCGCAAGCGCATGAAAGAACTTGAGCAAAAGCAGGGGCTGCGCAAAAACGGATAGAATTTACTGGCCTTTGTTTATTTTTCCGCCAGTCGGGAAATCCAAGGAATAAGCGAATGAACATAATTCTTATAGGAGGTTTTACGGAATGGTAGAACATGCAAAACACGCAGAACTGTCCAAGACGCTCCATGACTGCATGGTGGCGTGCAATCATTGCTTCGATGCTTGCCTGATAGAAGACGATGTGAAAATGATGGCTGAGTGCATCCGGCTCGACCGCGAATGCGCAGACATGTGTGCATATTTGGCACAAGCCATTGAACGCAACTCACCGTTTGTCTCACAACTCGCGAAAGTATGCGCGGAGATTTGTGAAGCATGCGGAAATGAATGCAAAAAACATGACCATGACCATTGCCAAAAATGCGCGGAAGCTTGCTTGAAATGCGCAGAAGCTTGCAGACAAGTGGCATAAGAAACACGCGTTCGGCTGAACTGCCGGGCGTTTTTTCATGGGAGAAATGAGGGGACATGATGACAAAACGCATATTGGTTGTTGGTGCCGGCATCGGCGGATTGACGGCTGGTTCCTTGCTGGCAAAAGAAGGCTATGAAGTGACCGTGCTCGAAGCTGCAGCAGAACTCGGAGGCTGCGCCGGAAAATACAAGCGCCATCCGTATTTATTTCCGGTCGGCGCCACGCTCGGCATGGGACTCGAGCCTGGCGGTATTCATGAACGCGTATTCCGCTGCATCGGAAAGCAAATGGAACTCGAACCGCTCGAGTATTCATGAACGCGTATTCCGCTGCATCGGAAAGCAAATGGAACTCGAACCGCTCGAGCGGGTGATGGAAATGATCCATCCGACAGGCACCTTCGTTTTCCATAAAGACCGAAGAAAGCATATGCGGGAACTTGCTAATCATTTTCCAGAGCATAAAACCGCCATCCTATCGTTCTATGCGGAATTGTACCGCACGGCGCGCATCACCCGCACATTAATGGGGCCGCTGCCTGCGCTGCCGCCAGTCAACGCGCGGGAATGGGCGGCGCTCACGAAAGCTTTGCGCCCGGTTCATTTGCGCCTGCTGCCAAAATTCCAGCTGACACTTGGCGACGTATTGAAAAAGCACGGTCTCGACGAACTAGATGCGTTCCGCCATGTGCTCGATGGGCTGTTGATCGACAGCATGCAGACGACAACAGAAGATGTCTCGTATCTGCTTGCGGCAGTGGCGCTCGATATTTACCATGAAGGCGCTTATTACGTCCCCGGCGGCTTGTACCGTTTTGCGGAATTAATGGCGGACAGCATTAAAGAAAACGGCGGCACAGTGAAAAAGCCGCGCACCGTCCAGACGCTCGAACATAAAGATGGTGTTTGGCATGCCAGCGACCAGCGCGGCAATTCGTACGAAGCGGATGCCGTCGTCTTCAATGCGCCGATCCAGTTATTGACCGAGCTGTTGCCGGTCGATCATCATCACCGGTTAAAGCGCCCGCTGCAAGAAGGCATCAGCACCGAAACCTGGACGACTTTGACTTTGTATTTGGCGATCGACGCGGAGAAACTGGCAGAACCCCTTCCCGATTTTCGCCAGCTCTCGAGCGGTGCGGCTATGGACGAAGGGCATCATTTCTTCATGTCGGCCTCGCGGATCGATGACCGGCTGCGCGCGCCCGAAGGCTTCCAGACGGTGACCGTTTCGACGCACTCGAAGCCGGGCTATTGGCAGTCGCAGGAAGATTACGAAGCGATGCGCACCGAGCTTTCAGAACGCATGCTCGACTTGATCGAGCAGCATATCCCGGGCTTCCGTTCGGCGATCGTCCATGTCGAAAGCGGCGCACCGCTCGCCTGGCAGCATTATACCGGACGGCCGAATGGCTATGTGGGCGGTTTCGCACAGACTTTGGATGCGGCTTTGTTCAAATCCATTTCGCATCATAGCGGGTTGCCGGGATTGTATTTGACAGGCGACCATATCTTCCCGGGCGGCGGCACGATCGGCGTCGCTGCAAGCGGCATCCATTGCGCTCGCTCGATTTCCGGAAAAGCTTTGCTGACGTAAAAAACACCCGTCCTCAAGTTCGAGGGCGGGTTTTGTGCGTTAAATATCTTGTTTCGGCAGACGGATGCTGACGCTTGTTCCGGCTCCTGCTTTGGAATCAAAAGCCAACGAACCGTCGTGCAATTCGACAATTTCCCGGACAACCGCCAAGCCGATGCCTGCCCCGCCGCCAGTCCGGACGCGCCCTTTTTCAGCACGGTAAAAGCGTTCGGTGACATGCGGCAAATGTTCTTCAGCAATGCCGCTTCCCGAATCGATGACTTCGAGCAGCGCTTCACCGTCCGATGCCGACAAGCGGATCAAAATTTCTCCCAATGGTTCGGTGTAAGCGATCGCATTGTCGAGCAGGTTAATGAGCACTTGCAGCAGCCTGTCGCCATCGCCTTCAATCAACAGTTCTTCGTCCAGTTCCGCCCGGACGCGGAGCTGTTTTTTGCGCCATTCGACTTCCGTTTTTTCAACCGCTTCCCGGACAATTTCAGCGAAAGCGAGCAGTTCGGTGTTCAATTGCCCGTTGCCCCCTTCGAGCCTCGTCAAATCAAGCAATTGATTGACGAGCCGTTCCATCCGTTCGGATTCGCTGTACAGGATGGCGGCGATTTTCGCCTGGTCATCGGCAGGCTGCTGGAGCAGTTCGCTATAGCCTTTAATATAGCTAAGCGGCGTCCGTAATTCGTGTGACACGTTTTGCAGGAATTCGCGTTTATCTTCATCCTGCGCTTGGATCGAGGCGGCCATCTTCTCGAACGAGCGCGCCAGTTCTCCGACTTCATTGTCAGCAGTCACGCCCGTACTCCCTTCGAAACGGCCCGCTGCCATACGGTCAGTAGAAGCTCCGAGCGCTTCGAGCGGCGCCGTATATTCGATGTGGATACGCCGGCGGATCCATAATAGGGCCACGAGCGCCAACACGCCGGCCGCGATGAGCACCGGCAGAACATTGAGGAAAGCTTGCAATAAATCCGACACCGGCCGGTAGACGAGCGCGACGGCAGTCAATTCACTGCCCGTGATGATCGGTACCGCTGCACCGATCAAATCTGAGCCAAGATATGCATTTTGGCGTTCGATGATGACCGTTTCCCCTTGTGACAAGCGCTCGCGTTCCTCGAATGTGATGATGACGTCTTCTTCAGGCGCCTGCAACGGCAAAGCCGAACCGAGCACCATCGGATTGTCGACCGTCACCGCATCAAGCCCCGCTTCTTCCAAAAATTTATGGATCGAATCAAGCGAGCCCTCGTCGTTTTCATACGCATTCGCCAACGCCCCTGCCATCTCCACGAGCTGCGCACGCTCGCTGTCGACATAGACAGCATCGTAAATGGAGATCGCCACAAACGCCAACAGCGCAATTCCCGCCAAACTGATACCTGCAAACAGCCACCACAATTTCGCATTGATGCCTGTCATCCGGCCACCACCTTATAGCCGAGGCCCCATACGGTTTCGATCGCCGCACCGGCATCGCCGAGTTTGATGCGCAAAGTCTTGATATGAGTGTCGACGGTCCGTGTCGTTACATTCAAGGCCTGCTCGCCCCACAGCTTCTCCATCAATTGTTCACGCGAGAACACTTGCCCGGCATGTGCCAAAAACAGCGCCAATAAATCAAACTCCTTGCGCGTAAGTGTGACTTGCTTGCCGTCTGCGGTCACGCGGCGCATCGTTTCGTTCAATTCGATGCGACCATTGGATAGTACGGGCTCCGGTTTGAAGGCCGCCCCTTTTGCGCGCCGCAATATCGCTTCCATCCGCGCCAGCAATTCGCCGCGGCTGAACGGCTTCATCAAATAATCATCAGCACCGGCGCGCAGCCCGTTGATTTTATCGGCTTCACTGCCGGCGATCGCCGTCAGCATCAAGATCGGCACGTCCGAAAACTCCCGCACTTGCCGGCATACGGAAAAGCCGTCCTGTCCCGCCATCATGATATCCAAAATGACGAAATCGATGCCGCCTTCGCGGATCCGCTCGATGCCCCGTTCGCCAGTTGACGCCTGCTGGACCAAATATCCCGCTTCAGTCAGCGTGCGCTCCAGCAAGTCGCGCATCGTTTGTTCATCGTCGATTACGAGAATGTTCATGGCTGCGCCTCCCTGATCACCATGGCGTGCGGCCCGGATGACACCGGAATTTCCGACAGCTTTTCGAAACGCTCCGTATCGATGACGGTGACTTTATCGCCGTCCAGGCTGCTGACGTATAGACGTCCCGCCTGAAGTGTTCCGTAATACGGGTTGTCTGCAACGGACATGCGTGCTCGTTCGGTCAAATCTGCCCCGAGCGCGACGACTTCGTGAGAACCGTGGTTCAGGACATAGAACGAATCGTCGTCCGCGAGCACTTCGATCGGCATCAAGCCGACGTCGATGCGTTCCGTCACTTCCCTATCAGCCAAGGAATAATTCACCAATTCCCGGTTCAATTCACCACTTGGGCCGTGGCCGCCGACCAGGAGCTTGCCGTCCGTATAAGCGAGCCCGTTCGGCCGGTCGATGATGCGATGGCTGGCCGTGATTTCCAATGTTTCAGGATCCATTGCCTGCACGCTATGGCCGTAGACATTCGCTGCGAAAATGTTGCCGTCACCGTAAGCCAGGCTTTGGGGATGTTCATCCGTTTCCGCCGTCGCTTCGATTGCGAACGGCTCGACCGAAACTTTCGACACGCGGTCTTGTGTCGCATGCGCTGCGTATAAAGCGCCATCCACTTCCAGCAGCTTCGATACGCCCATCCCGACTTCCCCGATGGCATCAAGTGCTTGCGTCTCGAAATCGAATGCGTACAATTGCTCTTCTTCGACCGACGACAAAATGAGCCGCCCATCGACCATTGCCAAATCCGATGCGACAAAAGGCAATTCCAATTCGCCGACGATGTCCTCAGAATCCGCATCAATGACCGTCAGCAACGGCTGCTTCAAATGCGCGACCAAGATCAATTCGCCTCCGTCATCCGGAAATACATATAATTCTTTTTCGCTGCAGCCTGCAAGCAACAACACCAGCAGCAACCCGAAGATCCAAGCTTTCATTTTCCTCATCCTTTTTCAATCATTGATGAAAGTATACAACGAAATTGTGAAATCCATTTGAAATCCGCTCCACGCATAATAAAAAAACCGGAAGGCGCCCCTTCCGGTTTGTCAATCGTTATTGTACTTGCCCTGCATCTAAGATTTGTGTCCAGCTTTCACCGGCATCCTGCGTCATCCAGGCATGGCCTTTCGCTGTATAAATCGCCAGCTGCTCCGCATTATCTGGATGCTGCGCAACATAGACAACACCGTCTTCTGTCATCTCCGGCAAGGAAATCTCCTCTTCGCCGCCTGACAAATCACGTTTCACGAGTTTTGCCTGTTCACTGTACGTAGCGTAATAAAGCGCATCTTCACTGAAGAATGCAGCGGTCCCAAGTTCGTCTTCCGTGATGCGCGAAAAGCTCTCGCCGCCGTCTTCAGACAAAAAGATGCCTTGGTTCGACGCCGCTGCGATCATCATCGAATCGTCGGGATGCATCGCAAGATACGTCACTTTCCCGTCCAACCCTTCTGCTGCTGTCTGTTGCCACGTCTCTCCGGCATCGTCGCTTCGGTGGAAGCCGGTTTCCATTTCGGAATTCGCCTGCGGATTGAAGACAAACAAATTGTTAGTATTATAGCCGACTGCCATTTCATGAAAATCCGTTTCTCCTTCGAATCCAAGGTCTTCGAAAGTTTCTCCCCCGTCATCGCTGCGTTTGATGCCGAGTGGATTTTGCATGCCGGATTGCATGTCAGGATGCCCTGACGACACAAAACCGGTAGCTGTCGCGTTAAAGCCCATGAAATCATGGTATTGATCTTCTATTTCTGTCCAGTTTCCATCACGATGCACTTTCAAGCCGTGATGCGAAGCGAAATACAATCCGCCGTTTTCTTCGATATAGCCCATGCCATGGACATGATCCATCACGCCGTCAAACGGGACTTCCAGCTCCATTGCCGCACTATCTACAGCTGAAGCCGTTTCGGTTTCCTCAGCTGATTCAGTTGCCGTGTCGCTTGGATCTTCTGTTTCCTCTTGAGCCGTTTCTGCGCCGCAAGCTGAAATGAACAGCCCGGCTGCGATCACCGGCCATAACCAGTTTTTTTTCATCGCTCGATCTTCCTCTCTGTTGTGCTATTTCTATAGTTTCATGGTCCGAATAAAAGGTCAACTAATTGCGCAAGATGCCCCTTACGCTGAAGGCGATGCCGTGTCGCTCGCGGCTGACCATATGGAAGGCATGGAAGGCGCAAGTGCAGCAGTCGACAGTGCTGAAGAAACGACCGTCTACCTGGTCGATTTCGAAAATACCGAAACCGGAGAATCAGTCAGCAACCATAAATGGGTTACAGAAAGCGAATTGACCGCTGAGTAACCAAAAGAATGCCTGGAATTTTCATCCAGGCATTTTTAATTTGCCGAAAAAGCGATCTCCCCACGGCATACAGTCAATTCCACCTCCAGCGCTTCCGTCAGCAGCACGAGATCAGCGTCCATACCGGCCGCAATTTTACCTTTTTTGGAAAGGCCGAGCGCCTTAGCGGCATTGGCTGAACTCATCTGGACCAGTTCTGGCAAACTGCATTTACACAATTCCTGGACATTCCGGATGGCACGATCCATCGTCAATACACTGCCGGCGAGTCTGCCATTTTGAATCCTTGCGCCCGTTTCATCGACCACGACGGCCTGGCCGCCGAGATCATACTTTCCGTAACCGAGGCCTTTGGCGCGCATCGCATCGGTAATCAAAATCAAGCGTCCTGCCCCTATTTGTTGATACGCAAGCTCCACCGCTGCCGGATGGCTGTGGATCAAATCCGCAATCAATTCGACACGGAATCGCGCATCCAACATGGCCGCGCCCACCACACCGGGTTCGCGGTGATGAAAGGCCGACATTTGATTGAATAGATGGGTCATGTGCTGCGCTTTTGACGCGATTGTTTGTTCATAAGTCGCTGCCGAATGCCCGATGGAAGCAATGACGTCCGAGTCAACGAGTGCCTGAATGAATTCTTCCGCCCCATCGAGCTCGGGCGCCACCGTAACGATGCGGATGTTGCCGCCGCTCAGCGCTTGCCAGCGTTTGAATAACGCAAGGTCAGGCTTGCGGAAATGTTCAGGGTTTTGCGCCCCTGCCTGTTCCCGAGACAGAAACGGCCCTTCAAGATGAATCCCGAGCAGTTCCGCTTCCCCGCTCACGCTTCCATGCTTCCCGGCCGTTTCCACAGCACGGGCGATTTGATCCGCGGTTTGTGTCATCGTTGTCGCAACAAATGCCGTCACGCCTTCTTCTGGCAAAGCCTGCGCCATTCCCGAAAGCGCCAGATTGTCCGCATCCATGACGTCGAACCCGTTCGCGCCGTGTACATGGATATCGATAAATCCGGGCATCAAGATTTTTCCGCGACCGTCAATTTTTCTGGCGCCTGATGAGATTGAGTCACTCACTTGCTGGATGCGCCCGTCCGCGACCAGCACATCCGCCCGCTCCGCAAGATCCACATTGACTACTAAAACATCCTTGAATAGTAAGTCTTCACCCACTTCGAGACCTCCTCCTGTCAAAATGATCCGCATCTTTCTTTTCTCCCACATCTCACTTGCTGTCTTTATGGCCATTATACAGGATGACGCTGCTTGTCCTGTCTATTGATGAATGAACCGGGCGGGAGTTGCAGCAATATTGAAGATATTGAGGGTTTGCTGGTCGAATTGTTTCGAGGTTTCGAATGGTGCTTCGTCTTAACTATTCGCCGCCCGGCTTTGGGTTGGCCTCTTGCCGTAAGCCAGGAAGAGCGCCTGTCTTAAGGCATCGGCTCACCCTTGGCGCTGGGCGGCTGAGAGATTTCATTGTGCGAAGACTGTTTAAGTAGATCTGCTTCTTTACACGTTGCCGGCTAGCGGGGGAATCGCTTCCTGCGATGGTGCGTCCGACAAGTTGATGCTTGAATAGGCGAGCTTGTTGTTTTGTATAGTTCAAACTCGTAATATTCCATTCTTTGACCTGTTTAAAGCAGCCTATAGAACAGGATGCATTTCCCCGCTTCACTTTAAATGGAATGAAAAAATGCTCTCCCACTCTAAATATAGAGACGGAGTGGAAGGGGGCT
>NZ_JAPEHT010000125.1 GCF_028823615.1 Planococcus sp. A6 | reverse complement strand
CGGCCACTTCAGATGCCGGCTTATGGGAAGTTTCAATCCATCCTTCTGTCGCCGCCATGCCGTCTTTCGCATCGATGCCGATGACGATCCGCTCTGCGCCGAACTCTTCGATAAATGACGCCACCAGTTCTGGCTCCCTTACAGCCAAGCTTCCGATAATGACACGGGAAACGCCATTTGATAAATAATGGTTGATGTCTTCACGGCTGCGGATACCGCCGCCCACTTGGATGTTGGCATTGAGCTTCGCCGCTTCGATGACCACTTGATCGTTGATGCGGCTGCCGTCTTTCGCGCCGTCTAAATCGACCATATGGATCCACTTAGCCCCGGCTTTCACAAAACTTTTCGCCATTTCAACGGGCGAATCCGCATAGACCGTCTCCTGGCCATAATCGCCTTGGAACAAGCGGACGCATTTTCCGCCCCTCAAGTCGATCGCCGGATAAATTTGAAATTCACTCATGGAAATCCCCCCTGACATTTGCAATCCACTGCGCCAATAAATAATGCCCGAACTCGCCCGATTTTTCCGGATGGAATTGCATCCCCGTAATCAATCCGCCGCCGACAACACCCGGCACTTCAAGTCCGCCGTATTCGGCTGTCGCGAAGACTTCTGCACGATCCGTCTCTGTCGCCAAAAACGAGTGGACAAAATAAACATGTGTATCTTCCAGTACATCTTCAAGCCAGTACGGCTGTTGCGTGAAGTTCAGGCGGTTCCATCCCATATGCGGGATGCGGTAAGCACCTTTTGGAAAGCGCCGGATATGGCCTTTCAATAAACCAAGCCCATTGACCGGCCTGCCTTCTTCACTGTCTTCATATAATAATTGCATGCCGAGGCAAATCCCGAGCAACGGAATCTTCTGCTCCGGAAGCGAACGGATGAATTCGGCTAAGCCTTTCTCCTCCAAGCGCTTCATGGCATCCGGAAAAGCGCCGACACCCGGAAGCAAAATCGCATCCGCTTCCGCCAAGACTTGTGCATCGTCTGAAGTGATGACGGTGCATTCCAGTTTTTTCAATGCCTGTTCGACGCTGAATAAATTGCCCATGCCGTAATCAATGATGCCAACGATCATGTTAAAAGCCCCTTTGTCGACGGGACGCCTTCTACACGCGGGTCAATCATCGTCGCGTCATCGAGCGCGCGGGCAAGCGCCTTGAAGACCGCTTCGATGATGTGGTGCGTATTGCGTCCATAATGGACGATGACGTGGACGTTCATGCGTGATTCCAACGCAAACTTCCATAGGAATTCATGGACCAGCTCCGTATCGAATGCGCCAACTTTGGCGTTCGGGATATCTCCCCGGAATTCCAGGTGAGGGCGGTTCGAGCAATCGATGATCACTTGCGCGAGCGCATCATCCATCGGCACAAAGGCGTTGCCGTAGCGGCGCAAGCCTTTTTTATCGCCTAAAGCTTCAAGCACTGCCTGGCCAAGGACGATCCCGATGTCTTCTGTCGTGTGGTGGTCATCGATATGGGTATCGCCATTTGCGTGGATGCGCCCGTCGAACTGGCCGTGCTTAATGAAAAGATCCAGCATATGGTCCATGAATGGTACTCCTGTATTGATATCCGCCTGCCCTTTTCCATCGAGTGAGAAGCTGACGGCAATTTCCGTTTCATTGGTTTTTCGCGTAATGTCCGATTTCCTCATGATTGACTCTCCTTTTTCCAAGCGCGCGATTCGACTGCACGTGCGTGTGCTTCGAGGCCTTCTAGCCGTGCGAGCCTTGCAATTTTCTCTTGGTTTTCACGCCATGCCTGCTCGCTGTAATGAACGATGCTCGTCCGTTTAACAAAATCATAGACGGACAAAGCGCTCGAAAAGCGCGCCGTGCTATTGGTCGGCAAGACATGGTTCGTGCCGGCAAAATAATCGCCGATCGGTTCCGATGAAAAACGGCCGATAAAAATCGCGCCTGCGTGATCGATTTGTTCTGCTACCGCTTCCGCATCTTCTGTCATGATCTCCAAATGCTCTGGAGCCAATTGATTGGCAGCGTTAATCAATTCAGCGCGGCTGTCCGCCACATAAATGGTGCCGTGGTCACGGATCGACGCTGCGGCAATCACTTCGCGCGGCAAAGTGGCCAATTGGCTTTTCACTTGCGCCGCCACTTGTTCGGCAAGCGCACGGCTCTCAGTCAATAATACAGCACTTGCCAGCGGATCGTGCTCTGCTTGGGATAATAAATCCGCCGCCACTTCATCCGCATATGCGCTGTCATCGGCAATGATGGCAATTTCACTCGGCCCTGCAATCATATCGATTGCAACATCACCGTTCACTTCGCGTTTTGCAAGCGCTACGAAAATATTGCCGGGCCCCGTAATCTTATCGACCGGTTGGATCGATTCCGTCCCATAAGCGAGTGCCGCGATCGCTTGTGCGCCGCCAGTTTTATATAGTTCTTCAATGCCAAGGATATGCGCCGCAACAAGCACGCCGTCCGATAAATTCCCATCGCTATCAGGCGGTGATGTAACGACGATGCGCCCGACTCCGGCGACTTGTGCCGGAATGACATTCATCAAGACGGAGGATGGATAGGCCGCCGTGCCGCCTGGAACATACAATCCGGCCGATTCGATCGCTGTGACACGCTGCGCGACATACGAGCCGTCCGCACGGTCTTGGCGATAGCCTTGTTGCTTTTGGCCTTCGTGATAGCTGCGGATATTGTCTGCAGCTTCTGTCAGATCAGCCAGCAGTTGGGAATCAAAACGCTCCGCTGCTTGCTGGATTTCTTCTGGCGTCACCTTTAATGCGGACAACTCCGCTTTGTCCCATTTTTTTGAAAAGCGGAACAATGCTGCATCGCCTTCTGTACGCACCGCTTGAATGATTTCTTTTACCGCTTGCAATTGCTGTTCTGTGCCATCGGCTAATTGGCGCCGAATCGACAACTCATCTGTCAGGCGCTGGATGTTCATCGTCCCACCTGCTCCCGCAGTTTATCGACCAATTCTGTAATGCGCTGTTGCTTCAAACGGTAGCTTACCGGGTTTGCGATGAGGCGCGAGGTGATGTCCGCGATTTTCTCATACTCCACTAGGCCGTTGTCTTTCAACGTGCGGCCGGTCGATACGATGTCAACGATGCGGTCGGACAAGCCAATCAGCGGCGCCAATTCGATTGAGCCGTTCAATTCGATGATCTCGACTTGTTCGCCTTTGCTGCGGTAATAATGAGAAGCCACCGCTGGATATTTCGTCGCAATGCGCGGGGTCACTTCGTCCATTTCCGTATCCGGCAACCCGGCCGTCGCGATATAGCATGCGCTGATGCCGAGGTCCAATAATTCGTGTACGTCTCTATCGTGCTCGAGCAAGACGTCTTTTCCGGCAATGCCGATATCCGCTACCCCGTGCTCGACATAAGTCGGCACATCCATCGGCTTCGCCAGAATAAAGCGGAATTTTTCATTCGGCGCTTCGACGATCAGCTTGCGCGAGTCGTCGAGCTCTTTCGGCAGGTCATATCCCGCACCGACTAATAGTTCATAGGCTTCTTCAAAAATTCTGCCTTTTGGCATGGCAATCGTCAATTCATCCATTGTGCAGCTCCTCCCCTCTGATGACTTCGGTGAACAAGGCAGTGAATGGCTCCAGCGCTTTAACGGCCGGTGCATACTGCAAGGTCACTCGTTTTCCTGAATTTCTTAGTTGTTGTGCTTTATCGAATGCATATTGCTCGTTTTGTTCATCGAATAAGATCAATGTGTGCGGTTGCTCCGTTTTTTCAGGTGTCACCGATTCCAGCAAACGGTCGACCCGCAACCCGAATCCGGTCGCGCCGACCTGCAAGCCGAACTGCTCCATCAAGCCGTCATAGCGCCCGCCGCTGCCGAGTGGAAATCCGCTGCCAGCTCCGTAGAATTCGAACACCAATCCGGTGTAATAAGTCATGTGGCTGCTGAAAGAGATATCAAAAGTGATGGCATCCCCAAGGCCGTTGCGTTCAAGTAGCTGTTCAAGACGCTCCATGTCGCGGTAAAGCTCGCGTTGTTCTTCATTTTCTTCGTTGATCCATAACTTCCAGTCCGCCACTGTTGTCGCCTGCATCAATTTCAAAAACGATGCCAGCTTGTCTTCTGCAATCGGCAGCTCTTTTGCCAATTGTTCAACCCCTACACCGTTCTTGGCAACAAACAGTTCGCGCACTTTGCCGCTTTGTTCCGCGTCCAGCCCGAAATCCGCCAATATTAGTTCAAGCAGCCTCGTGTGGCCGATGACGATGCGGGCTGAACCGACGCCCAACTCTTTCAGGATATCCCAAGCCAGGCTGATCACTTCCGCATCCGCATAAAGGGAATCGTCACCGATCAACTCGACGCCCATCTGCTCGAATTCAGCAGGGCGTCCGCCTTCGCGCTTTTGCGCACGGAACACATTGGAGTAATAGCCGAGGCGGATCGGCATTTTCTCGCGCAATAATTTCGATGCCGCAACCCGTGCAATCGGGGAAGTCATATCCGGCCGCAAGACGAGCGTCTTGCCTTGGCTGTCGAGTAGCTTGAATAACGCGTCATCTGAAATCGCGGAGATCTTCCCGATGGTCTCGTAATATTCCAAAGTGGGTGTCTGCAGCAATTCATAACCCGCCTGCTCAATCAATTCAGTGCCTTGTTTTCTTAGTTGTGCTTTTTGTTTGGCAATTAAAGGAAAATCGTCACGCATGCCTAATGGTTTTTCAAACATTTCGATGGTCATCGTTGAACACTTCCTATTATCGGTTATTTCACTTTAGTTCGCTAGAGTGATGAATCGTTAAAGTGATTCTTATTTTAGCGCAAGCCGCTTTGGCCCGTCAAGCAAGGAGGATACAAAAAATCCTGAAAGCGCTGAGCTTTCAGGATTTTGCTTGTCGATCGGCCATTTCTTCGGCTGTATAGATGATTTTCATCGGATTGCCGCCGACAAAAGCCCCAGCCGGTACATCTTTATGGACGAGCGTGGCAGCGGAGACGATGGCGCCATCCCCAATCTTGATGCCGGGCAAAATCGTACTGTTTGCTCCGATCATGACACGGTCGCCGATCAAGACGTCACCGAGCCGGTATTCTTCAATCAAGTATTCGTGCGCAAGAATGGTCGTATTATAGCCGATCACGGTATTGGCCCCGACCTGTATGCGTTCTGGAAACATGACATCGGGCATGACCATCAGCGCAAATGACGTTTCCTTGCCGATCTTCATGCCAAGAAATTGGCGATACAGCCAGTTTTTCATCGGCAAAAACGGCGTATAGCGGGCCGTCTGGAGGACCAGAAAGTTTTTCGCGACTTTCCAGAACGGCACGGTTTTGTAGATATGCCAAAGCGAATTTGCTCCTTCAACAGGATATCGCTCGGTGCGTCTCATCTTACGCCCGCCTTCGTCAATTCCAACAGGTCGGAAATATGCTGCAGCATGAAATCCGGTTCAAAGCTCGCTAAAAACTCTTCTCCTTTTGCAGTCCATGCGACCCGGACGCCGGCATTTTTGCCGCCTTCGATGTCATGTGAATTATCACCGATCATCAAGGCTCCCTGCTGATCCGCTTCCAATAAACGCAATGCCAGTTCAAGCGGCTCGGGATGCGGCTTCGGGTTCTGCACATGATCCAACGCCACCAAGACATCGAACACATCCTGCACGCCCATCAACTTCAAGCCATGCAAAATCGTTTCTTCACGTTTAGTGGAAACGATCGCCATTTTCAAGCCTCTGGATTTTAACGTACGCAAAGTTTCTGCAACCCCGTCGTATTCAGACACCAATTCATCATGGAGCGTCCGGTTTAGGCGGCGGTACTGATCGCTCAGTTCGCTGACTTTGCCCGGTGCGATTTTTGTAAAGGTCTGTTCCAATGAAGGGCCGATAAAATGCAAGACATCTTCCCGTCCGTATTCGCCCGGAAAATGTTCGCCGAGCACCGATAGGAATGTCTGGACGATCAATTCATTCGTATCGAGCAAAGTTCCATCAAAATCAAACAATAAAGTCGTTATATCTTTATTCATGTAGAGAGCACTTCCTTCCGATTGTCTTCAGCCCGACGCCATAGATAAGAGATGAATATCGTCAAGGCGAGGGCGGTGATGACCCGAATCAGCAGCAGCGGCCAAATCGGGATGCCGAGAGGGATAAAAATCAAGGTATCCTCGACAATCGCGTGGCATGCCACCAGGAAGATAAAGGCGAGTGTCGCATCTTTGCGGCTGACGCCGTCTTCCTGGACTGCTTGGATCATCACACCTGCTCCCATCGCCAATCCGAAAATCAACCCGGAGGCGAGCGTCAACGAGGCATTTTTCTCGACGCCGATCAGCCGTGTGAGCGGCCCCATCAAATTCGAGATTTTCTTCAAATAATGGCGGTCTTTCAATACTTGAATCATCAGCATGAGCGGGATGACGATCATCGCCAGCTGAAGCACGCCAAAACTCGCTTTTTCCAAGCCGAGCAAGAAGATGCCAAGCCATGTTTCCGGAGCAGCGGCGACTTCAGGCGCAAAGCCGTATTGCGCAATTTCCCCGCCGCCCGACCAGAACAAGTTAATCAAGATGCCGGATAAAGCCGCAAGCCCGAAACGTACCACCAAGACAACCCATAACCGGACGCCGACTTTCAAGGCGACGCCGGTTTCGATAAAGATGTTATGGGAGAACGATAACATGACTGCCAGGATGAATACTTCTTTCACGGTCAGTTCAAGCGATAAGATTCCGGCGATTCCTGCATACAAATTGAGCGCGTTGCCGAGCACAAGCGGAACGGCCGCTTCACCGCTTAGGCCGAATATTCCCATGACCGGTGCGATTAAATCGATGATAAATGGCAATACCGGCGTGAATTGCAGCATGGTGATGAGCAAAGTAATCGGAAAAATGATTTTTCCGAGTGACCACGTAGTCTTTAATCCGGCTTTCAAGCCATTTTTCACTGTCGACATTCAATCTCTTCTTTCCTAGTTATTTATCCAAATAGCGCGGCGGGTTTTTAATGGCCACGCGCCGGTAGATGATGAACGCAAGCCCAATGACGATCGCGATGACCGACACAAGTTGTGCAGCACGCAATTCGCCGATGACGTATAGGCTGTCGGTGCGCATTCCTTCAATGAAGAAACGGCCGACTGAATACCAGATCATATAGAAGAAGAACATTTCCCCGCGCACCAAATTGACTTTGCGCAGCAGCAGCAAAATGATGATCCCCACCAAACTCCACATCGATTCATAGAGGAAGGTTGGATGGTAATAAGCACCATCTATGTACATATGGTTGATGATCCAATCGGGGATGAACAGATTCTCAAGAAACTGGCGCGATACTTCTCCGCCATGCGCTTCCTGGTTGATGAAATTGCCCCAGCGCCCGATGGACTGGCCGATCAAAATACTTGGTGCCAAAATATCCGCCACTTTCAAAAACGGCGTATTGCGGCGTTTCGTGAATATATAGGCGACGATGACCGAAGCGATCAACGCTCCGTGTATTGCAATCCCGCCATTCCAGATGGCGATGATTTGGGCGGGCTGGTCTTTATAATTTTCCCATTCGAACATCACATAATAAATGCGCGCGCCGACAATGGCGAGCGGGACAGCCCAGATCAATAGATCGGTCAGATAATCCGGATGCAAACCGCGCTTGACCATTTCTTTTTGGCCGACGAGAAATGCGATGACGATGCCGGTCGCGATGATGACGCCATACCACCGGACGTCGATCGGCCCGAGTGAAAAAGCCACCGGATCGATCGCTGCTAAAACTGAATACATATAATGCACCTTCCCATTCGCTTAATTTGTATCTTGCGAGATGACATCATCAAGCCGCTTGGAGAATTCCTCAGCAGCGTTGACCCCCATCCGTTTCAGGCGGTAGTTCATCGCGGCTACTTCGATAATGACAGAAAGGTTACGCCCTGGACGTACAGGAATCGTCAGCTTCGTCACATCCGTATCAATGATTTTCATTGTCTCTTCCTCAAGGCCGAGACGATCGTAAGTTTTATCTTGATCCCAAATCTCGAGATCAATGACAAGTGAAATACGCTTAAAGTTACGTACGGCACTCGCTCCGAATAAAGTCATGATGTCGATGATGCCGACACCGCGAATCTCGAGCAGATATTCAATTAGCTTTGGCGGATGCCCAACAAGTGTACTTTCGCCTTCTTGACGAATTTCCACACAATCATCCGCTACAAGGCGATGGCCTTTCTTAACCAATTCCAAAGCGGTTTCACTCTTACCGACGCCGCTTTTTCCGGTAATGAGCACACCGATTCCGTAAATATCGACCAGCACGCCATGTACAGCGGTCGTCGGAGCGAGACGGCTTTCTAGAAAGTTCGTCAGCAAACTCGAGAAGCGGGTTGTGGTCATATTCGTCCCGAGCACCGGCACATGTTTTTCGGAAGAGGCGATGACCAATTCCTCCGGCACATCGACGCCATGGGAAACGATGATGGCGGGCGTATCCTCCGCACACAGTTTCATCATTCGGTCTAGCCGTTCTTCCGGTTTCAGCATGGCGAAAAACGACAATTCCGTTTTCCCGAGCAATTGCATGCGATTCGCTGGATAATGGGTGAAATAGCCTGCCATTTCCAGTCCCGGTCTCGAAATATCACTAATGGCAATATGGCGCCCGATGCCTTCCTGGCCGCTGATCAGTTTCAAGCCGAACGTCTCCATTACTTGTTTCACTGTTACTTGTCCCATAGTTTTTCCCTCATTCCCCCGGCTGCGCAAATTAAATCTTCCAAATAATTCCTTCGTTTTGCGGTCGGTTTGTTTTTATTTTAACATGGAAAAAAAGAAATTGAAGAATTTCGTCCCCTTTCTCGCCCTTTCCTTCTATATAGGGAATGAAGGGGGAATGTTACATGAAGATTATCATTGATGCAGGACACGGGCCAGGGACGATTGGCAAACGGACACCCGACGGCAGAATGCGCGAATTCCATTTCAACAACGCGGTCGCAGAAGATGTGAAAAAGCGCTTGGCAGCGGATGGCTACACGGTATTGTTCAGCCATCAACAAGACCGTGACGTCCCTTTGAAGGAAAGGACGAGCTTCGCCAATCGGTCCGGCGCAGAACTTTTGGTGTCGATCCACGCGAATGCGGCAGGAAATAGCTATAGCCCCGCACAAGGCATCGAAAGTTTCATTTATCCCACAGCCCCTGCACGCACTCGCAAATTTGGGCAGTTGCTCCAGGATTCGTTGATCTTATCGACGCAGCGGAAAGACCGCGGATTGAAAACAGCGGATTTCGCCTTGCTGCGAGATACCACCATGCCCGCGGTTCTAGTGGAATGTGGTTTTATGACCCATAAGCATGAAGCGGCTTTGCTGCAATCCGATGACTATCGCAAGCGCTGTGCACGCGCCATCAGCTTTGCCATCACCTGTATGGAACGATAACGCAAAAAAG
>NZ_JAPEHT010000124.1 GCF_028823615.1 Planococcus sp. A6 | reverse complement strand
TGGCTGGGCTACAGGCACAAGGATCGCAGCCGAGTCATGTTTCTGTGTCCAGACGAGCTCTGCGGTGATCGGCAAATGATCCGATACAGCCGTTTCGATTTTTTCTGCATCCCGCACATCAAAGCCTCGGTCGGCAAAAATATAGTCGATGCGCGTCATCGGCTTGAACGATTCGCCGGTTTCGTGATTTTCATAAGGAGACGGATACGTATAGGCGTCGCCTCGCTTCGTTTTCAAGAAGACGTCTGTCATAGTATGGTGGAGATGGGCCAAGTGGCGATGTGTCGGCGGTGCATTGAAATCGCCCGCGATGATTTTCGGGAAATGGCTCTTGCCGGCAATCTCCAATATTTCCGCAATGCTCATTTCAAGCTCTTCATCTTTCAACGCTAAATGGGCATTCAACACTTTGAGGTAAGTGCCTCCGACTTCAATTACTGTCTCGAGAACGCCTCGCTGCTCATTATTGTAGATGTCAGTGACTACTTGCGTCAAAAAATGGTTTTCTGCGTACTTGATTGGATAAAGGCTTAACGTAGCATTGCCATACTGGCGGTTCGGACGTTCTGGGTCATCCGGCGCCTGGTTCAAATTGGCACCATATGCGGCGTACATCCCGAGCCGTTCGGAAAGCCATTCGACCTGATCCATATAAAAACTGCGGGCTGAAAAATAACGGTCGACTTCCTGAAGTGCCACTATGGTAGCTCCCGACGCTTCAATCACTTGTGCGGTTCTTTCTAAATCCACTTCGCCATCCATTCCCATTCCATGGGCAATATTGAACGACATCACTTTCACTGTTGGTGTCCTGCTGGCATCGCCGTGCATGAGACCATCTCCTTTTCTTGTTGAAACGAATCAGTGGCAGCTGCAATTGTCCCCTTAATTATAGCAAGGATGGCGCTTTTGTAAGTTAAAAACAGGTTAAAAATTGTTAGAGTTTTGTAAATTTCTGATTTTTGCCACAATTGGAACATGATCCGAGGCCTCGGTATCGATGGTCCATGTCTCTAATGATTGAAAATGGGCATCATGGAAAATATAATCGATTTTTTGGCCGTGGTCGCCTTGTTTTTTATACGTATCGGGATAAGGGCCCGAACCGAACGCGTTATAAAAATGCTTGGAAAACCGCTGGATATGTTTGGTAGAAGGCGCAGCATTAAAATCCCCCACCAGCACTTGCGGCAGCGGGTTGTCGGCAATTACGGCAAGGATTTCCGTCAAGCTGCGGTCCACTTCTTCGTCAATCAAAGACAGGTGCGTATTATAAAACGAAAATCGCCGCCCTGCCACTTCGATAACCGCTTCGAGCATTCCGCGCGGCTCGAATTCTTCCGGATGCACTTCGACTGCGCTCAAATCGTGGTTTCGGGATGACACGATCGGATAACGGCTTAAGATGGCGTTGCCGTATTCACGTTTCGGGCGTGCCCCGCCAGCTCCCCTGTCGATCAAGTTCGGCCCGTATGCCATATACATACCGAGCCGCTTGGACAGCCATTTTGCCTGATCCAAAAACTCGCTGCGAGAGGAGAAGTTGCGGTCCACTTCCTGTAAACCGGCAATATCCACTTTTCCTTGTTCAATCGCTTGTGCCGTCAGTTCCAGGTCCAACTCTCCGTCGATACGTTTTCCTGAGGCAATATTAAAGCTCATCACTGTCAGCATCTTCCCCACCCCCGTCTTCTCTTATTATTGTTTACTTCCATTCCCCTACCTTGCCGATCGAAACCAAAATAAGGCCCGCAAGCAGGCGGGCCCATTTTTATTCATCTTGCTGATCTGTATAGGCAATGATGGCATCGCGCAAATATTGCGCTGCCCCTTCGCCGGCTTTTTCATAATAAGCTGTAAAGCGTTCATCCGCCACATACATTTCCGCCAGTCCGGCATGTGCTTTCGGCTCGTAGCTGCCCCATGTAAATCCGAGCCACTGCCGGTGCAAATCGGCTATTTCCTGTCCCGCGGCTCCCGCCGGTTCGCCTTCTTTCATTGCATGCTCCAGCTTTTCCAGGATCTCCTGCTCAAGGCGTTTGAATGCTTCATATTGTTCCTGGCCCATGCCGAGCATTTTGGCATTTGAACGGTCGACTTCCGCGTCGCCGTATTTCTCTCGGATTTCTTTCCCGAAAGCCGCTTCATTGTCCTCGACCAGCTGCTTCTTGAATCCTTCGAACTTTTCATGATCTGCCATTCGACTCTCCCCTTGTTTTGTGGAAATCGTTTTCTCCACATTTGTAATCAAAAGGTCCAGGCGGCTGCGTTCCCGCATCAACTGTTCCCGCTGCCCAATCAATGCTTCGGTTTCATCAAAACCCGGCTCGTCCAAAAGCTTCGCGATGTCATGAAGCCCAAAACCGAGCTCACGGTAAAACAAGATGAGCTGCAGGCGATCGATTTCTGCGCTCCCGTACAATCGGTAGCCGGATTCGTTTTTCTGCGGCGTCAATAAGTCGATCGAATCGTAATAACGCAAAGTGCGCGCACTCACGCCGGCAAGCGTTGCCAATTTCTGCACTGTATACATGCCGCCACCTCCTGATGACTTCATCGTAAACCTTGACGCTGCGTCAGGGTCAAGAAAAAAACATTAGGTCAATTGCTGTTCGGCGAATTCGCGGTAGAGCATATGCTTTCCGGTCAACTCCCGGTGGTTCCCAATGCCCGTGACCCGCCCGCCTTCGATAAAGACAATCTGATCGGCATCGACGATCGTCGACAACCGGTGGGCGATGACGAGCGTCGTGCGCCCTTCCATCAAACGGCCGAGCGCCTGCCCGACGATGCCTTCCGATTGGCTATCGAGGCTCGCTGTCGCCTCGTCCATCATCAATAATTTCGGATCGCGCAAAAATGCGCGGGCGATGGCAATGCGCTGCCGCTGCCCACCGGACAATTTGACGCCGCGCTCCCCGACTTGCGTATCCAATCCGTCCGGAAACGAAGCGATGAATTCCTCGGCGTACGCCATGCGGGAGACGCGCCACAGTTCTTCATCTTGATAATTGTCGGCATCCGGCAAGCCATAAGTCAGATTCGCCCGGATCGTCCCGCCCATCATGGCGCTTTCCTGTGATACATAGCCGATCTGGTCGCGCCAAGAAGCAATCGCCACATTATTTATCGGCACATCACCGATTGTAATGGTCCCAGCGGTCGGTTCGTAAAAGCGCTCGATCAACCCGAAAATGGTGGTCTTGCCTCCGCCGCTCGGCCCGGCAAACGCAATCTTCTGGCCAGGCCGTGCTTCAAACGACACGCCCTGCAACACTGGCTCGCCGTTTTCGTAGGCAAAGCTGACGTCTTCGAGGCGCAGCGTTTTGCCGGTGATGTCCATTTCGATGCCGCGCTGTTGTTCTTCAAGCGGCAATTCCAAAATATCGATAATGCGTTCTGTCGCCCCTCTCGCTTTTTGCAACTCCGTAAAGAACCGCGCAAACGTAGCGAGCGGCACAACGATTTGGAACAAATACAGAAGAAAAGCGACTAAGGATCCGGTCGACATCGACCCTTCCGATACACGGATGCCGCCGTAGCCGATGATCATCACGATAACGACCATGACAACCAAGTACATCAGCGGGCCGATCAAGGCATAGACTTTCGCTTCTCTCATGCCAAGCCCGTATAATTTCTGGATGCCCGAAAGCCCGCGCTGCTCTTCCACTCGTTCCGCTGTCGATGATTTCATCAAGCGGATTTCCCCGAGCGTCTGCTGGACGTCGCCCGTGAATACGGCAGTCTCATCCTGCAGACTGCGGGAAATCTTCGCCATCTTGCGCCCCAAAGGGATCATGATGGCGATCGTCAGCGGCACTGCGAGCATCATGATCAAGGTCATTTTCCAGTCAAGTACAAGAAGAATCGCCACGGCCCCGATGATTGTAATGATGCCGGTTACGAAATTCGGAAAATGATCGGTGATGAGATTCCTGACGATGCCGGTATCATTGACGACACGGCTCACCGTCTGCCCGCTTGTGTGCTGGTCGAAATAGCCGACACGCAACCGCAGCAAATGAAGCCACATGCGCTCGCGCAGCCCAGCCACGATCCGCTGCCCGACCATGCTCAATAAATAAATCGATACGCCGTTAATGACAGCCTGCACGATAAACGCAGCGGCAAGCGCGGCAATCAATCCTCCGCTCAATGCCTCCACTGAAAACCCGTCCACTAATTCTCTCGTCAGCAACGGGACGAGCAAGCCGACGATGGTCGTGACCAAACTGGTCGTCAGCCCGAAAATCAATGCCCATTTCGGGATTTTAATCGACGTTAAAAGTGTGAAAAACGGCTTGATCCCCTGTTTTTTCTGAATTGATTCCATAACTCCATCTCCTATCTATCCGGTCAAACCATTTACGCAGCAGCAATTTTCCGGTCTTTCGGCAAAGCGAGGCCAACCAGCCCGAGAATCGGCAGCACGGAAATAATGATCATCGTTTCATAAACGCCGATCGAATCCATCAACACCCCGATTGCGACCGCTCCAATGGCACCCATACCAAACGCCAAGCCGACCGTCAGCCCAGACATCGTGCCGATTCTGCTCGGTACGAGTTCCTGGGCGTAGACGACCATGACGGAAAAGCTCAACATGAGGAAAAAGCCCAGGACGGACAGGATGACAGCGACGATCGGCAATGCCACGTATGGCAACACCAGCGCCAACGGAATCGGCACGATCAATGACAGCACAATGACGCGCTTGCGGCCGATGCGGTCTGCGAGCGGGCCACCGAAAAAGGTCCCGAACGCCCCTATTCCGAGAAATAGGAAGATGAACATTTGCCCTTGCTGGATTGTCACACCATAATTATCCATTAAATGGAATATATAAAAACTGGTAATCGTCGTTATGTAAAAAGTGCGCGCGAAAATGATCAACAATAGTAACGTCAAAGCAGTGCCCACTTGCTTTTTCGTCAAAGGCGGCAAAGAAGACAGCACCGCTTTTTTCACTTTCTCCAATTTATCTCGCTCTAATTGCGCCTTGTACCAGGCGGAAATTTTGGATAATACGAAAATGCCGAGTGCTGCGACAAAAAGAAACAAGGCCGCTCCCCGTTGCCCAAGCGGCACCAGGATAAAGGCACTGATCAAAGGCGCCAGTGCTTGCCCGGAGTTGCCGCCGACTTGGTAAATCGATTGCGACAAGCCCCGCCTTGATCCCGCTGCCATATACGACACGCGCGAACCTTCCGGATGAAAGACCGCAGAACCGAACCCGAGGAAAATGACCGATAGTAAGATGAGCCAATACTCGGGCGCAAACGCCAAGCCCGCGATCCCGATGAACGAGAACACCATGCCGAGCGGCAATGCGTAAGGCATCGGCTTTTTATCGCTCGCAAAACCGATGACTGGCTGCAACACAGACGCCACCATATTAAGCGCAAAAGCGATCAGCCCGAGCTGTGTGAAGGACAAGCCCAGGTCCTTCTCTAAGATCGGGAACATTGCCGGAATCACTGCCTGCAAGGAATCATTCAGTAAATGGACACCGCCGATCGCGAACATCACCGGGTAAACCGGATTTCCCGCGAACGAAGATGAGGAAATTGCTTTTGCCATTATGCCGCCTCCAAATTAGGTAATTATTTTTCCATTATAAACCAACTCATTCAGGCAATAAAATGCACAAAAAGCGCAGTTGCACATTCGCCATTGAATGCCCATCTGCGCTCTTTGTTTCTGCTTATGAGCTCGCCTTATAGTAAACGGAGGAATAGCACTTTCAAATAATCGCCTTCCGGAAATCTTCTGTCGACGTGGAAATCGGCCGGCAAGCTATAAGTTTCTACCACTTTGTATTTCTGGTTTTTATCTTTGAATGCTTTATCGATCATTTGGGTGAACTTCTTCATATTGAATGAAGCGCTGTTGGTCGAAGCGACGATCAAGCCTTCCGGCGCCGTAATATCGATCGTTTCCTTCATCAAATTAGTGTAGTCTTTCGCTGCACTGAAAACGTGCTTTTTCGAGCGCGCAAAGCTTGGGGGATCGAGGACGACCACATCAAAGTTTAGGTTTTTGCGCTTCGCGTATTTGAAATAATTGAAGACATCCATCACTAGAATGTCCTGCTCGTCAAAATCAATGCCGTTGATGCTGAACTGCTCGATCGTTTTCGCCGAGCTGCGCTTCGCGAGATCCACGCTCGTCGTCTTGTCCGCTCCGCCAAGCGCCGCTGCCACAGAAAAGGCCCCTGTGTAAGAGAAGGTATTGAGCACCGTTTTGCCGTCCGCATATTTCGTGCGGATCGCCTGGCGCACATCGCGCTGGTCGAGGAAGATGCCGGTCATTGCGCCGTCGTTCAAATACACCGCAAAATTCATGCCGTTTTCTTGGACGATCAACGGGAATTCCCCACGCTCGCCCGATACGAAATCATCGTCTTCGATATACTGGCCTTTCGTATCAAACCGTTTTTTCTCATAAATTCCGATGCATTCCACTACATTCTCCAAAGCTGCCACGACGTCTTCGCGGAACGAATAGACGCCTTCGCTATACCAAGACAGCAGATAGAATCCGGCATAATAATCGATCGTCAACCCGCCGAAACCATCGCCTTCGCCGTTGAAGACACGGAAAGCGGTCGTCTCCGGATTGTTGAAGAATTTCTCGCGGCGGCTGAACGCCAATTCCAGCTTGCGTTCGACAAAGGCTTGGCCGACTGCCTCGTCCTGGTTTCTCGTCAAGATCCAGCCAGCGCCTTTGTTCTGCTCGCCGTAATAACCCGTGCCCAAATATTCCCCGTCTTTATCGACGAGGCGCAGCAATGTGCCTTCCGGAGCATCGATTTCACTCATCAATCCGTCTTTTGTGATGAGCGGAGACCCTTTCGCCAATTCATTTCTTAAAACATCTTTCACTATTACCGTCATTTCGTTTCTCACAATTCCTCATCCTATCTATGCCGTTGCGTTTTGCATTATAATCAGTGTAAAGGAAATCCGTCGCTCTGCCCACTTTCAAACGCCCTTTTCAATGAATTGGATCAGGAAAGGAGGAGCCGTCGTGAAAAAGAAATTCTATGTCTACAACATCTTGCTGACAAACGGGGACATGTTGGAAGGCGTCCGCATTGAAGGTGCACTTGAAGACCATTTCATCGGCATTGCCGTCAGCCTGCTTCCGGTAGAAGATGCAGCGGGCAAGACGATTGTCTTGAACCTCTTCCACATCGTGCGTGCTGAGCTTGTGCGCATTGAAGAAGCTTAGTGGAGATAGTGAGGGTTAGCTTGCGGAAATGTGTTTGCTGTTCTATCGGAGCTTCAGGTTAGTAGGGGAATCGCTTCCCGGGACATGATTGGAAAAGATAGCGCGAGTTTAGATGTTGAATTGTTTTTGCTTCTGTTTGAGTTTCGCCTGAGTAGTCGCCGCCGTGCTTTGGGTTGGCCTCTTGCCGTAAGCCAGAAAGAACGCCTGTCTTACGGCATCGGCTCACCCCTTTACGCTCGTCGGCTGAGTGATTTCATTGAGTGAAGAATGTTTAGTCAGTCCGGCTTCTGCAATCAGTTGCCGGCTAGTGGGGAAATCGCTTCCTATGATGCAGCGTCTGGCACGTTGGTGCTTGAGTCGAGGATTTTGGTGATGAATCATAACTAACTAGTTTCTACCCCAAACTCTAAAGATGACTCGAGCTACAAAACATGAAGCATTTCACATTTTCTATCGAATGGACAGAAGAAATCTCCTTTCCTTCTAAAACTAGAGACGGAGTGGAAGGGGACTGACTCCTGAGGGACCGCGCGGGCTGGCGAGACAAATGTGCGGCTCTCTTTTCCGAACATTGGCTCAACACCCGCCCCTCGGAAAGCAGCCCCCTGAAACGAAGTCTCATAGCGCAAGCTATTGTAATCACTAAATTTTAACTTCTATCTTTATATCTGCATAATCCTATCAACAGAAAAAAGGCGCTCCGCAGAAATGCGGAACGCTTTGTATCCATTATTCATTCTTGCATCCATTCCCATGCATCGTTCATTTCGTCGAGCTTGAAATAGCGTGTCTCCAGGCCGGCTGCAAAGCCTTGCCAGCCGCTCGCTGTCGAGGTCCAGTCCCTTTCGCTGATGACCGCGAATTTGCGCGCTTGGCTCCAGCTTTGCCGGTCGATTTCTGCACTGTCTGCTGCATCGAACAAAGTTGAATCTTCCACTTTGTAGATAATCGCGTACATATTGAAATGCCCTTTTTCGCTCACTTTGTCGCGGATGACGTGATCCAGTTTCTCTATATCGGCTTTGCTGGCACGCCCCTCTACTTCAATCGCAATCGTTTCTATGTCTTTACTCGGTACAATTGACAGCATATCTCGTCACCTCTCCTTTATCCAATCCCAGGCTGCTTCCATCTGGTCGATTGGGAAATGTTCGGCTTGCACGCCCGGCAGTTTGTCGATAGCGCCCGACACTTTATCGAGCCAGTCTTTTTCACTGACGACCGCAAGTTTATTGTATTGGCTCCAGCGTTTGGCATCGACGGCCAGCTCTTCGAACATTGCGCCTGCTGTAGGACCATCGATATCGCCGATTACGGCGTAAACATTGAATTTCTCATCGTTGCGGAATTTTTCGAACACCACATTGTCGAATTTCTTCAAATCGTCTTTGGTTACTTTCCCTTCAACTTCAATGGCAAGGGTTTGTTCGTCTTTACTGGTAACGAATGATAACATGGCGGCTCCTCCTTAAAGTTTCCTGATAATGCTGTTATTCCCTCTAGAGAGGGCATCAAACTGACATTCGGAAATCAGCGTTTTAGATATATCGCATTCTGCATTTTATTGCTCTGCAGATTAGTGTATAATGGAGTCAGATAATTTCGAAAGGAGATTTACTATGCCGATTCCTGTAGACCATACAAGGCCGGTACGCGTTTCCGCTAAAGAAAGTGCCCATTTGCAATTGCAGCAATGGATTATCGATGGCACCTTGCAGCCCGGTGAGAAACTGGTCGACACTGAACTTGCCGAAGCGCTCAATTTGAGCCGGACGCCAATTCGTGAAGCCCTGCAACTTCTTGAAGTCCAAGGGTTCATTGAAATGTTTCCTGGCAAAGCGACACGCGTTACGGATATCCATATCGAAGACATCAAACACCTCTTGCCCCCCCTTGCTGTACTGCAAGCACTTGCCGGTGAGCTGGCCATTCCGAATTTAACCCCTGAGATCTTTGGGCTTTTGGAAGAAACCAACCGGAAGTTTGCGCGCGCCATCCGCAACAGCGATTCCTTCTCTGCTCTGAAGATTGATGAAGAATTCCACCAGATTATCGTGGATGCAGCCGGAAATCCTTATATAGATTCCATGCTCGGCCAGCTTCAATCACACGTCCGCAGACAATTTTTCCATCATTCCTTAGTCTTGACGATGCGCTCCCATGATGAGCACATCGAAATCATCGAAACACTGAAAGCCGGAGACGCAGAAAAGATTTCACATTTGATGAAATCCAATTGGGTCCGTACTATCGAAGACTTGACCGCTTCGAAAGGCATTTAAAAAAAG
>NZ_JAPEHT010000123.1 GCF_028823615.1 Planococcus sp. A6 | reverse complement strand
CCGCCCCACGGCAAGCAGCCCCCTGCAACGTAGTCGAAAAGCGGAAGCTTTTCCACTCACTTATTTTTATTTCTCTAGTATCCTGCTGGCCCCAAGCAGCCATTGAAGCACAGTCGAATAGCACAAGCTATTTATACTTACTATGTTTCTCATATCTTTTACTTACTTCCCTTCAATAAGTCGTCAGCTTGAAGAGCTTTTGGAAGTTGTAGATGCCGCGCTGCCAGAACGTGAACTCGTCTTGGTATTCTTCCAGGTCGAGTGTGTAGAGGGCATCTTCGTTGTTCCACAGCCGCTCGAAATACGTATCCAGTTCGCCGACCAATTCGCTATCGGTCGGCGCTTTGATGAGAATATCCGCTTCTAAATTATAATCCATCAGCGTGCGTTCGGTCATATTGGCGGAACCGCCCAGAATGACCGTTTCTTCGCCATTTTGAATCATTATTGTTTTGGTATGGAATTGCCCGACTACCGGATTGTACCAGCGGACTGCCAAAGAATCGCTGGCTGCATCCACCAACCCGTTCACTGCCGGCCGGTTCGGCAAACCGGTCTTTTCATTGCCAAATGCATTTTTGTTTGGATCGAGTACAAGCTGTATTTCTACGCCGCGATTCGATGCTTCCACCAAACTGTCGACTACACTGGTCTCTGATAAATAGAACATGGCCATCTGGATGCTATCGCCTTCCTCTGTACTGTCCATATGCTTTAAGAGAGCTTTCAAAATTTGCCGTTCAGTGACATATTGCACTTCATAGTCACCTGATTGTTCAGGCATTTCCGCTCTCGGAAAATCTGGACCGCCAGATAATTTCGAAACCGCTTCCTCAGCTTCCAGAATATCATCGAGCACCGGCCCGCTGACACGGAATGCCATATTGCCATGCAAACCGCTGGCATCGTGTGGATTGGCTGAACTGATGATTGCTTCCTGCTCTGAAACAACGGTCTTCCGGTGATTCGCCTTGATGTTCATCATTTGCATGTAAGATGAAAGCGTCATATCCGGTGCGTCGCTCGACATGGCATTTGCTATCCAACCGTCCCCTGGATTATCGAACCATTGAAAAATTACCCGGTACAAGCCTGAATACAGCGGCATCGAATCGCGCAATTTATCGAGGTCGGTGATGATCACTTCGACCCCTTCCGCTTCCAAGGTTTCCAGCAGCAAACTTTCATAAGAACCGTATCCGACATTCAACGGGTCGGTGATGAAATAGATCGGGAAATCGGGATTTTCTTTCTTTTTCTCGATTAAATGATCCGCCAAGCGTTCTGCAATCGCTGGATACGCGGTTTCCGTATCGTTGTAATTATCGAATAGGAACAGGTCGAGCACGAGAAATTCCTCTGCTTCATCGATCAGTTCATGGATTTCATCGAAAATCCGCAGCTCGCTTTCCAAATCTGTGCCTTCCTTATCCTGTGCATAGCTCAGATCATAAATCATTTCTACTTGCTCGGCACTGTGCAAATCTCCAGCGTATGACACGCCTACTGGCAAGGGCTTAAACGTGTGCCAAATTATTACAATTATATACATCGCAGCAAGTATTCCTACAGTTCCCATAATAATGCGCCTTCGCTTGCTGTAATTCTTGATTTTTCTCATGTCTCTCCCGCTCCTTTGCTTCATTATAAGCGGAAGAGTCACAGAAAAATATCAGTTATTATTTTCCATATAAAAACCCCAGCCAAATAATGGCTGGGGTTAGGAAAATATTAGGCAATCACTACGTATTCGCGGGTTCTTACGTCTTCCATGAGCATGTCTTTTAGGCGCTGTTTTCCGCGGTGAAGGCGGGATTTCACCGTGCCGATCGATACTTTCATGGTCTCAGCAATTTCAACGAGTGAATATTGATGGACGTAAAAGTAAACGATCGTCGTCCGGTAAATCGTATCCAGTTCTGAAATTTTGTGGCGGATCATGACAGAGACATCTTGTTTTTCCAATAATTCAGCTGTCCCGGTCTCATCGGTTGGAATCAAATCCAGCAATGAGACATCGAGTCCTTCCGGCTGGTTGGCGATATGTTTGCTGCGGCGCACGTTTTTACGGTAGCGGTCACGGAATGTATTCATGCAAATCGTCGTCAGCCACGCCTTGGCATGGTCGACTTCGGCGATTGAGGATTCATAGCGTACTACTTTCAGCCATACTTCCTGCATCAAATCTTCTGCTTCAGCTTTGTTGCGGGTAAGTTTTAGGCATAAATGATAGATATAGCGGTTATATTCGGCATATAGCTCTTCCATCGGTGTTACCTCCGTTCGGTGATCTTATGCCTTTATTGTGCCTGAGTTTAGGCTTACGCTCTATCGTTCCCTCTTTCAGTCTCCTTACAATAGTGTAAGAAATAAAAAATCCGGCCCATCATCCGGGCCGGATTTCGTTATTGTCTTTTGCTTGCGTTTTCGCTGATTGTTTCTTGTTCTTCAGGTACATTTCGTTATTGTCTTTTGCTTGCGTTTTCGCTGATTGTTTCTTGTTCTTCAGGTACAGCGAGTTTTGTGATTGTCAGCCGCTCGATGCGGTTTCTGTCCATTTCATTGACGACTACGTGCAAGTTTTCATAAGTGAATTCTTCGCCGACCTCCGGCACATGGCCAAGCTGCTGCATGACAAAGCCAGCAATCGTGTCATGGTCTTCCGGGACTTCGACTTCGAACATTTCATTGACGTCTTCAATTTCCAGGCGGCCGTGGCATGACAATTGGCTGTCGTTGATTTCAAAGACCAGTTCATCGTCTTCGTCGTCCGTCTCGTCCTCAATGTCCTGTCCGATCATTTCCTCGATTATGTCTTCGTGTGTGACAATCCCGAGCGTTCCGCCGTATTCGTCCAAAATGACGGCCATGTGCTTTTTCTTCGCCATCATCAATTTGAATACTTTCTCGACGCTCACTGATTGCACGACGAATAATGGATTGTCATCCATCAACTCCGCCAAGGTCAAGTTCGGGTTCATCGACCATTCGATGAGTTTTTTGGAATAGAACAAGCCGACGACATTGTCCATGCTTTCTTCGTATACAGGATAACGCGTATATGAGGAATCCAGGATCAAGTCACGGACTTCCTCATAGGTCAGATCGATCGAAATGCCGACCGTATCGGTCCGGTGTGTCGACATGACATCCGACACGTCCTTATGAGGAAAGTCGAGCACGCCTTTGATGCGCTCCGATTCGTCGGCTTCGAAGGTCCCTTCCGTCGACGCAATATCGACCATCGTGCGCAGCTCTTCTTTGGTCATCGTCGCTTCTTTGACGCTGCCTTTGGAGATGATGCGGATGAAAATATTCGTGAACTGGGCGAGCAGCCACGTCAATGGTTTGAAGATGACCACCAGGAATGAGATAACCGGGGCTACGATATAAGCGATTTTATCCGCAAAAGTCGCGGCAATGGTCTTTGGCAGCACTTCCCCGAAAATGATCAGGACAACCGTCAAGATGGCTGTCGCCAATCCGACCTCCCATCCTTCCGTGATGGCGATGGTCGTGACGAGTGTAGGCAGCATGATATTGGAAATATTATTACCGATCAAAATAGTCGTGATCATCCGGTCCGGCTTCGCGATCAATTTTTCGAGCTTTTGGGCTTTGACGTCCCCCTGCTCCGCGCGAAGATGGACCTTCATCCTATTAACTGCCGTGAGTGCCGTTTCGCTTCCCGACAGGAAAAACGACATGATCAGAAATAATGCCAATGCTATAAACAAATTTACTTCCTCCAGTAAAATACATATAAAATTTTTTCGATCTGTTTCCGTATTATCCATAATACCACAGCAATTTTCCTCTTGTCGAAAAGGACAACTTAGCTATGCTATAATTTCCACATACTAAAAATACTGGAAAGCAGGGATTTTATGAACGCCACTCAAATCGATAAGTACTTCAAAGATCACCGCCAGGCCCATCTCGAAGAATTGAAAAGTTTTTTGCGCATCCCATCGATCAGCTCTTTGTCCGAACATAAAGCCGATATGCAAAAAGGCGCGGAATGGCTTATCAAATCATTGACTAAAGCAGGTCTTGAAAATGCCAGCATCGATGAAACCGATGGCCATCCGGTCGTCTACGCCGACTGGCTCCACGCCGAAGGGAAACCGACAATCCTCGTCTACGGCCATTACGATGTCCAACCGGTCGACCCGCTCCACTTATGGGAAACACCGCCTTTCGACCCGCACGTGCGTGACAATAAATTGTATGCACGCGGCGCAAGCGATGATAAAGGCCAAGTGTTCATGCATATGAAAGCAGTCGAAGCTTTGCTTGATTTGAACGGCGAACTTCCAGTCAATATCAAATTCATCCTTGAAGGCGAAGAAGAAATCGGCAGCCCGAGCTTGCCGAAATACGTCGAAGACAATAAAGACAAGCTATCGGCTGACATCATCGTCATTTCCGATACCGGCATGCAAGGGCCAGGGCGCCCGGCTGTCTGTTACGGGCTGCGCGGGCTTGCGGGCATCCAGATCGACGTCAATGGCCCTAAAGGCGACCTACATTCCGGTCTTTACGGCGGAGCTGTCCAGAACCCACTCCACGCCATTGTGGAAATCCTCGAATCGTTCCGTGACAAAGAAGGTGTCATCCAAGTCGAAGGCTTCTACGACGACGTCCGTCCCGTTTCAGACGAGGAACGTGCGGAATTCGCCGCACTGGATTTCGATTTGGAAAATGAAAAGCAGGCAATCGGCATCTCAGAAGATTTCGGCGAAAAAGGCTATTCATTCGTCGAGCGCACATGGATCCGTCCGACGCTCGAGGTCAATGGCATCACCGGCGGATTTTCCGGCGAAGGCATCAAGACCGTCTTGCCCGCTGAAGCCAGCTCAAAAATCACTTGCCGCCTCGTTCCTGACCAGGATCCGGACGACATCATCGCCAAGTTGAAAGCGCATGTTGAAGCGCATAAGCCGGCAGGTGTCACAGTCGACATCACCGAATTTGATAAAGGCAAGCCGTTCCTGACGCCATACGATCATCCGGCCATCCAGGCAGCGGGCCGCTCGTATGAAAAAGTGTATCAAGTGCCGACCGCTTTCACGCGTATGGGCGGATCGATTCCGATTGTCGCTGCGTTCGATGAAATTCTCGGATTCCCTGTCGTCTTGATGGGCTTCGGGCTGGCATCGGAAAACTTCCACGCGCCGAACGAACATTTCCATTTGGAGAACTTTGATAAAGGGCTCCGCGTGATTAGCGATTATTTGTTTGAAGCATCAACATTAGGCCAATAATCTTCATAGCCTCCCCTGATTTGGGGAGGCTATTATTTTTATGAAATTGCAGTTATTTGCTGGAGGGATACGATGGTTATTTTGTATTGGATAGGCAGTTATTTACTTGGTACTGTTTTGACCGCACTATGGATAGGGAAATGGAAAGGTGTAGACTTGACTTCTTCAGGCAGCGGAAATCCCGGCGCCCGCAATGCCTTGGCCGTTCTCGGGCGCAGAGCCTCCCTATTGGTGTTTCTCGGCGACTTCCTGAAAGGTTCAGTCGTTGTATGGGCAGGGCTTTGGCTCGAATTCTCATTATGGTCCGTTGCCGTTGCGGGATTGCTTTCAGTCATCGGGCACATTTATCCGCTATGGCGCAAAGGCCGCGGGGGCAAAGGCATCTCGACCTTTACTGGGGTCGCCTTTTGGCTGACGCCTGATTTGTTTTTGGCGATGCTTGTTTTGTCGTTCGCTTTCTATCCGTGGCTGAAAAGCGCCACTTTGTCGATGCTCGCAGGCTTCAGCGCCTTTTTCGCCGTCGCTTTTGCGTTTCAAGTTCAATCTGTTGTCTGGCCGCTGTTTCTGGCCATTATTATTATTGTAATTCGCCACAAAGCGGATATTAAAATTTCAATGGAGAGACGTTTTCCTTCAAACAAAGCCTGAATGTCCCGCTCTTGGAGATTTTTATTCATGAAAGCTAGGACCATATTATTATCCGTGTTATAGTTTTATTATTCAAAATACTCAATAGATAGGGGTTTTACGATGAAAAAACCGATTGCATGGATCATGGATACGACCGGATATGTCACAGAACAATTCAAATCGCACCCCGATGTCTATATCGTCCCGCTGAATATCCATTTCGGCTCGGAAGAATTTATCGATGACGGCATCGACCTCTCAAACGATGAATTATACGCACGCATGAAAAGCTCAAAGGATTTCCCGAAAACCTCCCAGCCATCTGCAGGGAAATTTGCGGAACTTTATGAAAAGCTGAAAGAGGAATATGAGTGCGCCATCGCTGTCCATGCCTCCGCCAAGTTAAGCGGCACGATCGCTTCTTCCATGACCGGCGCCGAGATGACGGATTTCAAGGTATACACTGTCGATTCACTCGCTTTGTCATACGGGCTGTCTGGGCTTCTTGAACGCGGATTGAAGCTGCAAGATCAAGGGCTTTCCGCTGAAGAAATTACCCAGCGGCTTGAGCAGGAAACAACAGATTTCCGCAATTTCATCCTAATCGGCAATTTGAGCCAATTATATAAAGGCGGCCGGATGAGCGGCGCACAATATTACATCGGCAGCGTCCTAAAGATCAAGCCGATCGTCCAGCTTACCGAGAAAGGCGAACTTGAGCCGATCGACAAAGTTCGTTCCCATAAGAAAGCGCTGGCTTATTTGCTCGATCGTGCAAAAGCAGACCACGAACAATACGGGATCGATTACTTCCAGATTATGCACGGGCACATCCCCGAGCAGGCGGAAGAGTTGAAGGCGGAACTTTTAAAGTTTGCGCCTGAAGCCGAAGTGCTGATCGGAAATCTCAGTTCATCACTGGCCGTCCACGCTGGAGAAGGCACACTTGCGTTCATGTGGAGAAGACCCCCAGCTTCCGTATAAGAAATCGCTAGTCTTTAGGCCTATCTTACAGCATTTTCCCGGGAAAATCTGGGGAATTCTGATACAATAAGGGCATATAAAGACAGTGAGGTGGATTCGATGCAACATGTTGAACGGGAACTTACAGAACACGTTAAATTATGTGACGCCAAAGGCCAATTGAATCCAAGCGCTATCGGCTATGCAAAGAAGCCCTTGGTCGAAAGCAATCTGAAAGGCAATTTCCTTCGTAAGAAGAAATGGAATTATTGGTGTGTCTTCGGCGATGAGATCGTTTTCTCGGCCACCATCTGCCATCTGGATTATGCCGCTGTCTGCTTCGTTTATTTCTTAAACTATGAAACACAGCGCTTTTTCGAAAAAACGGTTATGGTGCCCTATTCCAGAAATTTGCGCTTATCCGACAGCGTGTTGGACAGTTCACTTTTCCGTAATTCGGAGATATCCGTCCACTCCATTTATGAGGATGGAAAAACCCGCTTGGCGGTTACCATCCCCGATTTCGATGGGGAGAAATTACATGCCTCACTGACAATCGCCCATCCAGCTGAAATGGAGTCGCTGAACGTTGTCATCCCGTGGAATCGCCAAACCTTTCAATTCACCTCGAAACATCATGCCTTGCCGACAAACGGAACGGTCCAAATCGGGCCTAGACGCTATGATTTTGATGAATTGGATAGCTTTTCGGTATTGGACTACGGCCGGGGCATCTGGCCGCGCGAATCGACCTGGAACTGGGGAATGGCTTCCCAGCGCTCGCTCGGCAAAGTGATCGGATTGAATTTCGGTGGCAAATGGACCGACGGCACGGGCATGACGGAAAACGCCTTTTTCGTCAATGGCCGTATGACTAAAATCAGCGAAGACGTCATTTTCCGTTATGATGAAGAAGATTTCAAAAAGCCGTGGCTGATCCACACGAAATTGACCGATGACGTTAAATTGACGTTCACTCCTTTTTACGAACGCGTGTCAAAATCGGATGTACGTCTTGTGAAATCGGAAGTTCATCAATTGTTCGGCTATTACAATGGCTACGTCCGCTATACAGATGGCAAGAAGCTGAAAATCCACCAATTGCTCGGCTCTGTAGAAGAACATTATGCCAAGTGGTAATTATTTCAAATGAAAAACCGCCTGAAGGATATCGTTCCGATATCCTTCAGGCGGTTTTCTATTTGTGTTCGGCTGTTTTTTTCTTAAAGCTGCTATACCAAGGCTTTCCGATAAAAAATGCAGGGAGCAGGATTATTCCTGCAACGAGCGGCCAAGTTGCAGCACCGGTGACTCCTAAAGTGAATGCTGCAACCACCCATATACTCAATGCAACTAGTTTCATTTCAATTCCCCCAGCATTTTTTCCGGATAATCCGTAAAGATGCCCGAGACGCCGATCTGCTTCAATTGCTCAGCGTAGTCTAGCCGGTTGACGGTATAGACATAGACCTCAAAACCTTTTTCGATCAGTTCGGCACCGTGTCGAAGCGCATACGGCAAGGACAGATGAAGCCGTTTCGTTCCGACTGTCTCTGCATAAGCGGCTATATCCACCAAAATATTGGAAGCCAAAATCGCCCCTGGTAATTGATGGCGATCCATCGCCAGCTTTACATCCAGGTGGTTGAATGAAGAAATGACAAGCCGATGTTCCATGCCCTGTTCAGCCGCAAGCTCAGCCACTTTTTCCACCGCGCCCACATACGGGAAAACGTCCGTTTTCAGTTCCACATTCAGCACGTGATGGGTGTTTTCAAATACCCCAAAAACTTCTGCCAATGTCGGCATTTCGGTTCCGGCCCATTCGTCTGCTTTCCAGCTTCCGGCGTCCAGTTTTTTCAGTTCGGCAAGCGTCATGTCTTTCACATAAGCTTTGCCATTTGTTGTGCGGTTCACTTTTTCATCATGGATGACGACGAGTTCACCGTCTTTCGATAAATGAACGTCCAGTTCCACGCCATGAACCGGCAATGCTGCAGCTTCCTCAAAAGCAGGCAGCGTATTTTCCGGATGTGTGCCCGAACTTCCGCGATGCGCAAAAATCTCCATAAGCTAACCTCCTGCTTTTAAACGTCTGTCCGAATTTGCCAAAGTTCCGGGAAGAAATATTGATCCAATACTTTCTTCAAATAATTGACGCCTGAAGATCCACCTGTTCCTTGTTTGAAACCGATGATCCGCTCAACCGTTTTCATATGGCGGAAACGCCATTGCTGCAGCCAATCTTCAATATCGACCAATTTCTCAGCCAATTGATACAGTTCCCAGTGCTCATCAACGTTGCGGTAAATTTCCTTCCACGCTTCACGGACGCTGTCATTCGATTCGTATACAGTGCTGACATCGCGTGATAGTACACTTTCGTCAATTTCGAACCCACTGCGCGCTAACTTTTGGATGGCGGCATCATACAAGCCCGGTGCGTGGAACGCTTCTGTTAATTGCTCGTGCAAGACTGGGTCTTTTTCATAGATGCTCAAGACATGCTTGGTTTTGTAGCCGAGCGCGAATTCGATCATGCGGTACTGATAGGACTGAAAGCCGCTTGCATTGCCGAGGTCATCCCGGAACTCCAAGTATTCAGCAGGGGTCAAGGTCGACAGCACATCCCAGCCTTGGATGATCTGTGACTGGATGCGCGATACGCGCGCCAATTGCTTGAACGCCGGCTGCAGATCATCCGCTTCGATATGGCGGATG
>NZ_JAPEHT010000122.1 GCF_028823615.1 Planococcus sp. A6 | reverse complement strand
TTTTCTGTATTCATTCGATGACGGTTCGGATGCTTCTGCGCTGTTAACGGAAGGGAAACTAGATGCGATCATCGAACAATCGCCGGAAGAAATGGGGGAGAAAAGCGTCGAAATGATGATGAAATGGCTTCGCAATGAAGTCGTGCCCCTTGATTCCAAAGGATATGTGACCGATATCCGCATTGTGGAGGGAAAGGATGAATTGCCGTGAATACGATCCAAAAAAAGATTTGGATGCTCGCGGGAATCGTCATCGTTATGATGTTCGCGATTTGGCTGGCATTGACGTTCTATAACCAGAAAATGCAGGATCAATATAATGACATCTTGCAGCGCTATTTGCAGATGAACGAAGTGACCGCCTCCAGCCAGCAGACGGTGACCAATTTGAACGATTACTTATCCAATCCGACAGCCCGCTCAGCGACGACGCTCGCGTCCAGCCAGCAAAGGCTGCAGGATGCCCAGGCGTCGTTGCTAGAATTGCGCAATGCGGACAACGAGTTTTCATTGACCAATTACAGCAATATGATCGAAAGTTTTACGGAAACCGTGGAACGTTCCGCCGCTTTTAGCGAACAAGGCGAGAATGACATCGCGGCAAGCGAATTCACGGAAGCGAACCGCATGTCGGTTTATATTTCCGAAATGACCTTGTCGATTTTCAATTCCGAACTCAGGACCTATGAACGCTTTTATCGGGACATTATCCGGCAATCACAGGAATTGAACACGATGGGCATCCTGTTGTTATCGCTTACGAGTGTCTTATTGTTATTGTTCACTTATTTGTTTTCCTTAAGCATCACCAAGCCGGTCCATCAATTGACGAAAGCGGCAAACGAATTGGCCAAAGGGCGCTTCGATCAGCCGATCAGCGTGAATTCAAATGACGAAATCTCATTTTTGGCGAAAACCTTCGATCATATGCGCGTGAACATCAATAAACTGATCCTGGAAATCCAGCAAAAAGCACAAGTAGAAAGCGAATTGCAGGAGAGCCAATTGCTGCTGCAGCAAAGCCAAATGCGCCATCTGCAAAGCCAGATCAACCCACATTTCCTGTTCAATACCTTGAACACCTTATCGAAAAAAGCCTATCTGGACGGCGCTGAAGATACTAGTGATTTGTTGGTCAGCGTGGCCGGGCTGCTACGCTATAATCTGAAGCGCCTCGACCATACCGTGACGCTTGAAGAAGAAGCACATGTGCTGACGCAGTACATGGATATCCAAAAAGCCCGTTTCAGCGACCGTTTGACCTTTCATATTGACCTGGACCAATCGGCCTTACTGTATCAAATGCCGAGCCTGACGCTTCAGCCACTCATCGAAAATGCCGTGATCCATGGCATCGAACCGAAAGAAGAAGACGGCGAAATCTGGTTCCGCATCAAAGACGAAGACCACTATATCCGCGTGGAAATTGAAGACAACGGCCAAGGAATGGACGGAAGTAAAATCGAGCAGCTATTGAAAGGCGGCATTGTTCCCCAGGAAGGGCATGCCACGGGAATCGGTTTTGCCAATGTCGCCAAACGGCTCCAGTTGTTCTATGGCAACGACGATGTTGTCGAAATCGAAAGCACACCGCACTTTGGAACAAAAATCATTTTGAAATTGCCGAAAGTAATGGAGGTTGAAAGCTATGTTTAAGCTCCTGCTCGTGGACGACGAACCGATCGAACGTGAAGGGATGAAGGCGATCCTGGAGCGTTCGTTCGAGGGAATAGAGATCAAGCAAGCGAAAAATGGCAAAATGGCTGTAGAAATCGCAGCCGACTGGCAGCCGGATATCATCTTCATGGACATCATGATGCCGATCATGACAGGCTTGGAGGCGATCGAACAAATCCGCGAGACCGACCCCGATGTCGAGTTCGTCATGATGACGGCGTTTGATACTTTTGATTACGCCCAGCGAGCGATCAAATTGGGCGTGAAAGATTATTTGCTGAAACCGAGCAAAGCGGCGGAAATCGTTGCCATCGCGGAGAAGTTGTTCAGCCATTTGAAAAAGAAAGCTCAGCAATCGGCCGAACAAGAGCAGCAACAAAGCGCATTGCAAAAAGCGATGGCGATCGTGGAGATGGATATCGTCACGCAATTATTATTCGACCAGGTCCAGGACATACATATCGATTTGCTGGTGGAGATGAAAGGCACCGAGCCGGCTAAAGAGAAATTTGTCATGACCATCTCAGTCCCAAAAGGCGCGGAGCAAGTATGCCATGACATCAAACGGGACATTAGCGAAAGCTCACATATTTGGGTTGGTCCCTGTTACGACTGGCAACTGCCGATTATCGTTTTCCGCGACCCTGCGCATTCGTTGCGCTCCCAGGCGATTACGCTTGCCAATAGGATCTTGGCGGCATCCGGCAAGCGCGAGAAATGCTTTGTCGGGATTGGGCCGGTGTGCGATTCATTGGGGCAGGTGAGGGATTCTTACCAAAAATCATTGCTCGCCATGACGGATTTTGCGGTTCCTTCGCGCTACCGTTTTTATTCAGCAGATCTCGAACCGATTAGCTCCCATGACCCGGCACTGATCAAGCAGCAGGAAAAGCGAATGGCCGATAGTGTCCGGCGCGGCGATTGGGAAACGGCCGAAGACATTGTAGCCGGATTGATCCGACAGTCGGAACGGGCAGGCGAAAATGTCCTCAGAACCCAGCAGCGTTCGCTCGAATTATTATGGCTATCCAGCCGGATCATGGCTGAATCGGGCATCGAGACGGAAGCGCCTTATTACGCGATCCCTGCAAAAGATTATCGCCAATTGATGTTGGAAAGCTTGGAGTTGATCGGCGGGTTGAAGGAGAAGCACAACATGTACTTCAGCCGGCTGGAATTCGATAAGATCCATAAAATCAAGCAATTCATTACCGAGCATTCACATGAAGACATTTCACTGGAAGTGCTGGCGAAAAAAGTGGATTTGAGCCCCATTTACATCAGCAAATTGTTCAAAGAAAAGCTCGGCATCAATTACATCGACTTTTTGACGGAATGCCGGATGGGAAAAGCCAAAAAATTGCTCGCGGACCCGGAAATCAGCCTGAAAACGATTGCGCTGGAAGTCGGATACCACGAACCCAATTACTTCAGCAAAGTGTTCAAGAAAATGAATGAACTGTCCCCGACTGAATACCGCTTGAACCTGTTGAATTCAGGCCGCACACAAGGAACCAGCACATGAAGCGGCTGGTGTATCTAGTATTGCTGATGAGCGCGAGCGTTTGGCTTACGGCGTGCCAGGAAGATGCCAAACTGCCGGAAAAAAGTGTGTTCAAGGAAGATGAAATGCCACAAGACGGGGAACCGCTGAAAATCGGATTTGCGATGGACACCTTGAAAGAAGAGCGCTGGCTGAAAGACCGGGAATTATTCGAACAAGCCATCGAATCGCGCGGATTGGAAGTGGAAATTGCGGCTGCGAACGGGGACGACGCGCTGCAGATTGCCCAAGCCGAAGAGATGATCCAGGAAGGCATCGACCTATTGGTCATCGTGCCGCATAACGCCGAAGCGACAGCAGCGATCGTCCACAAAGCGCACGGGGCAGGCATCAAAGTCATCGCTTACGACCGACTCGTGAAAAATGCGGAAATCGATTTATATGTCTCCTTCGACAATGAAAAAGTGGGAGAGCTGCAAGCTGAGAAAATGCTGGAATTGGTTCCGGAAGGCAATTATGTCTATATCGGCGGCGCCCCGACAGACAATAACGCGCATCTGCTGAAAAAAGGCGTGTTTGATGTGCTGCAGCCGGCGATCGAACGCGGCGACATCAACATCATTTACGATGAGTGGACAGAGGATTGGGCGCCGGAACAAGCCTTCGCGCATATGTCACAGGCACTCGAAATCAACGGCAATCAGATAGATGCCGTCATTGCGGCAAATGATGCGACGGCCGGCGGGGCGATCGAAGCGCTTGCGCAGCAAGGGCTGGCCGGGTCCGTCCCGGTCGCAGGGCAGGATGCCGAACTAGCGGCTGTCCAGCGAATCGTCAACGGAACCCAATCGATGACCGTCTATAAACCGATCCAGCAATTGTCTGAACGTGTTGCAGCACTTGCCGTAGAATTGGCGGAAGGAAACGAGATCGAACCGACCGTCAGCATCAATAATGGAAAAAGCGAAGTGCCGTCTGTGCTGCTTGAACCGACCGCGGTTGATATCGGCAACCTGGAAAGCACCGTACTGGCGGATAATTTCCATTCCGAAGAAGAAATCGATGGGATGGAATAATGACCACAGTTTGAACATCTGTCAGCAAGTGAACATGCCGCTGCCCGGCTGAACGGGAAGCGGCATTTTTCAATGAAGTTAGCGAGTCGATCATAAAAATCCGAAAAGAATTTTAAATATTCGGTTGACTTCTCTATTTCCTAGTATTAAGATAGGGATTAATTTAATAATCTTATCCAGAGAAGCCGAGGGACTGGCCCGATGACGCTTCAGCAACCCCTGATTTATTCAGGAAGGTGCTACTTCCAGCAAGGAGAGATTCCTTGGGAGATAAGAGAGCGGACCCGACTATTCAAATAGCCCTCTTTTCTCGTTTATTGAGAAAAGAGGGCTATTTTGCCTATTTTCATTTTCACTCGGGGCTGCGGAAATTGCGATTTCAAAAGGAGGAATTTGACGATGACGAAGAAACGGATTTATTTGAACGCTTTTGAGATGGTGTGTGCAGGCGGACACCAGTCGCCGGGATTGTGGCTGCACGAGGACGATCGGTCGCATACATACAAGGACAGCGAATATTGGATCGAACTCGCGAAGCTATTGGAAAAAGGGAAGTTCGATGCCGTGTTCTTAGCCGATGTGCTCGGAACCTACGACGTCTATGGCGGGACGCGCGATGCTGCGCTTCGCAATGCGGTGCAGACGCCGGTCAACGATCCGCTATTGGTCGTGCCGCTCATGTCATCGGTGACAAAGCATTTGAGTTTCGGGGTCACGGCATCTGTCAGCCACGAACATCCGTACACCTTCGCACGGCGCATGTCGACACTCGACCATCTGACAAAAGGGCGCATCGGCTGGAACGTCGTCACTTCCTATTTGAAAAGTGCCGCAGTCAATATCGGGCTCGATGACCAAATGAGCCATGACGAACGCTATGAATTTGCGGCCGAGTATTTGGACGTCTGCTATAAATTATGGGAAGGCAGCTGGGAAGACGGCGCGGTCGTGCGCGATAAACAATCGAAAGTCTACACCGACCCGTCGAAAGTGCACGATATCCGCCACGAAGGCAAATACTTTAAAGTGCCAGGTGCTCATTTATCCGAACCGTCGCCGCAGCGCACTCCGGTATTGTTCCAGGCAGGGGCTTCGCCGCGCGGCCGGGAGTTCGCCTCGAAGCACGCCGAATCGGTGTTTACGGCAGGGCCGACGATTCCTGTGGTGAAAAAAGGCGTCGACGCACTAAGAGAACGAATCACGGCGAATGGCCGAGACCCGGAAGATGTGTTGGTGTACACCACCTTCACCGCGATTGTCGGCAAGACCGAACAAGAAGCGCAAGAGAAATACGAAACCTTGAAAAGCCATGTCAGCTACGAAGGCGCACTCGCCTTGCTGAGTGGTTGGACCGGCATCGATTTCTCTGGATACGATCCCGAAGATACGCTCGAATACATCCAAAGCAACGCCATGCAGTCGGCGGTCGAAGTATTTACGCGTGCCGACCCGGATAGAAAATGGACCATCGGGGAACTTGCGACATTTGTGGGCATCGGCGGCAGAGGGCCTGTCGCAGTCGGAACACCGGAGCAAGTAGCCGATGAAGTCGAGCGCTGGAGAGATGAAACCGGTGTTGACGGTTTTAATTTGGCGTATACGCTCGCGCCCGACAGCTTCGAGGACTTTGTCGAACTGGTCGTTCCGGTCTTGCAGGAACGCGGGCTCGTGCAGAAAGAATACGCGGAAGGCACATACCGCGAGAAAATCTACGGCAAAGGCCAAGCGCAATTGAAAGAAGATCATCCCGGCAGAACGTTCAAGTACTTGCACGAACCGGCTAGAAATTAAAGGAGGAATGCGCATGCTGACAGCTTATTGGATCGCCGTCGCCGTCTTTTGGATCGTCGGGCTGACCTTATGGAATAAACTTTACCCAAAACCGAAAACGAAAGGAGGCGAACGCAATGGGGGATGAAACAACTTGGCTATTGCCGCTGATCGGCGTGATGCTCGTCGGCTATTTCGCCTTGACGACATGGCTCGGGAAAAAAGGCAAAGCCCATAGCGGATCGATGAAAGGCTTTGCGATCGCGAAAGGCAAAGTCAACCCAGCTGTTGTCGGCATGAGCTTCGGCGCCTCTTACGCTAGCGCCAACTTGTTTCTCGGCGTGCCGGGCTGGGCGTATACATACGGCTTGTCGACTTTGTGGTACACGATCGGCTGCTTCGGGGTCACGTGGCTCGGCTTGTTGCTGTTCACGAAAACCTTCTGGCGTTATGGGCAGAAAAATGGCGGCAGCTTGACGATTCCCCAGTGGCTCGGCAATCGCTATAACAGCAAAGCCTTGCGCGTACTAGTCGCCTTATTGGTGTTGTTCAATATCTATTATATCGTTGGGCAGAATGTCGGCTTGGCGACGATGTTCGAGACGGTCATAGGCATTCCATATTTATGGGGCATCGCGATCGGCGTCATCATCACCGTCGTCTACGTGAGCCTTGGCGGCGGGTTGTGTCACTATTATTATTCATCTCGCTATTATGGACGATCGGCGGCGGATGGAATGTCTTCGGCACGCTGCAAACGGAACTTCGCGCAATCGATCCGGCACTTGTTGCGCCGCTATCGACAGGCGGGCCGTTCTATAGCGGCTTTGCGATTTTGAGCATCCAGTGGCTGCTGTTTTCATTCGTGTTATTGCCACATTTGATGAATAAAGTGCTGACGGTCGAAAAAGAAGAAGATTTGCGGACCTTCACCTTATCCGCCGGCGTGTCCTTGTTCACCTTATCGATCTTCTCGGTATTCGCCGGACTTGCGGCGCGCATCATCTTGCCGGGTCTCTCGTCAGCTGATAGTGCCATTCCGGCATACATCATGGAAGCTTTCCCGGTTGTCATCGTCGCGCTGCTCGTCATGGGCTTGATTTCCGCGATCCTGTCGACGACCGATAGCTTGTACCTCGGCATCACCAATAGCATCGGCAACGATTTGTTCAAAGTGCTGGCAGTGCCCGTTCTTTATAAAAACAAGAATTTGACGGAGCAGGAACTTGACGCCAAAGTGCTGAAAGCGTCGAAAGTGTCGCTGGTCTTTATCGGGCTCGTGTCGCTCTATATGTCGATCAACCGGCCGGAATCCTTGGCCTTGCTGACCAATTTTGGGACCTCCGCAATCATCAGCGGCATCGCAGCCCCGATCAGCCTCGGCTATTTTTGGAAGCATGCCAATAAATCCGGCGCCATCGCTTCCGTCGTCAGCGGCGCCGGCTGCTATATGACTTTGACCGGCACCGGCATCATCGAACACGTTTTCCAGGCGATGTTTTTCAGTTCGATTCTCGGCTTCACGTCGATGATTACGGTGAGCCTGCTTGCTGAAACGTTGAGAAAGCGCGAAAAGACTTCGCAGGAAGCGGTTCGTGGATTGTAAAGAAAAGCCCCGAAATCATTCGGGGCTTTTTCTTATCCCGCCAATCTTCGGGGAAAGTTCATAAATCCAAGCGCCTCGTTCTTGTTTCTTCCGTGCAAATGAAATAGGCTGAAAAGAGTGGATGCAATAATTGAGTTCATCTAAAAAGAAAGAAGGAATCATACCTATGAAGAAGACTCTGATTTTATTAAGTGCATTACTGGTTTTGCCGATGACAGCACACGCCCATTCCGTGCTTGAATCGTCTACTCCAGCGGAAGGCTCGGTTGTGGCTGAGCCAATTGAACAGGTGGTGCTCGATTTCAGTGCCGGCATCGAGCAGGGCAGTGCCATGACGATGACGATGGAAGGGACCGCTGTTGATTTCAGTGAAGTCGCCGTTATGGAAGATCAATTGGTCGGTATGCCAGCGCAGGAACTTGAAGACGGATCTTATGTCGTGGAATATGACGTGCTGAGCGAAGATGGCCATCCAATCCAAGGTTCACTAGCTTTTGAATTGCAGGCAGGCGAGCAAGAAGCGGCTCAAGAGGAGCAGGCTGAAGAAGCTGCGCAAGAAGAACAAGCTGAAGAAGCAACGGATGAACAGGAAGCCGAAGAGGCTGAAGCAACGGAATCGGAAGAAACTGAAACTTCGGATATGCAGCAAGCATCAAGCGGAGAACCCGAAGCCCCTTCAGAAGATGCTGGTTCCAGCTTGACCTTGATTATTGCGGGCATCGCCATCATCCTATTGATCGCTGTCGTTGTCTTAATGCGTAGAAAACGATGAATTGGTTGATCGCGTTATCGGATTTTTTCCTTTACGTGGTGCTGGCATTTCTTGCAGGGGACGTCGTCTTGCGCTTCATTCGACCGGAGAAAAAGCCGCTCGTTGAAGTCTCGAAAAAATGGCTTATGCTTGCGCTGGCGCTCATTCCGCTATTGCTTGCTCCGCCCGTGTTGCAGCTTATCCTTTTGCTGGCGGAAAGCTTCGGCCCGATGCAAGCGGTAGTGGATGTCGCAACTGAATTTCGCGCTGGCCAAAGCTATGTATTCGGCGTCTTGATGGCGGTGGCATGGTTGATCGTGGTGTGGCGCGACGGATCGTGGGTGTTTCGCGCGTTTTGGCTCGTGCTCAGCGTGCTCAATGTGGCATATGCGAGCCATGCTGCGTCCATTGCGGATTGGCAAGGTTTTGCCGGGCATGCGCTTCATTTTCTGGCGCTCGTATTATGGGCAGGCGTATTGATTCACATCGCCTGGTTTTTGCGCGACGGGCGCAATTGGCGCGCGTTTCTCAAATGGTTTACGCCGTTTTCTGTTGTCCTGATGATCATTTTAATCGGCAGCGGCATCTGGCTCATGCTGTTTTTCGTGGCGCCGGAAGATTACGCGAGCTCATGGATTTTGCCGTACGGACAGCTCTTGCTGCTGAAGCATTTGAGTATCGTGCCGCTCTTGCTTGCAGCGTTCATCAATGCCGTCTTGTCCCGAAGCGATGAGCCGAACCGCTCTTGGCTCAAAGTGGAGAGCTGGCTTCTGCTGTTGGTGTTATTGATCACCGCATTCATGAGCAAGCTCGCTCCGCCGCATGATATCAACGAAACGTTCCGTCTAGAAGGCGGCGCGCCGTTTGTCGAATGGGTCGCAGGGCCGCAGTATCTTCCGGTCCATGCGGTATGGACGCCAAATATCGACGGTTTCTTGATGATGGCGATCGGCCTGATCTTCCTGGGCTTGCAATGGCTTAGCTATCGCAAACAGCTGCCTGAATGGTTGTCGTTCATCTTCGGTCTCGGGTTTGTCGCAGCGACTTACATTGGATTAATGTTCAGTTTTCTATTTTAATGAAAAGCCATCCTTGGAATGGCGAGTCCCAGAGACCAGTTGACGATGCTGTACTCGAAGACTATGGGACCGGCGTTGAAAAATATCTTGA
>NZ_JAPEHT010000121.1 GCF_028823615.1 Planococcus sp. A6 | reverse complement strand
AAGAGTTTTTTAATGTGGAAGAGAGCTGTAAAGATCGTGTAGTGGAGATTGCGCTTCAAGGGGCACGCTTGCCGAGGGGCGGGTGTTGAGCCAATGTGCCGCAAAAGACGCGACACATTTGTCTCGCCAGCCCGCGCGGTCCCTCAGGCGTCGGCCCCATTCCGCTTAATCTCTAGTTTTAGAGAGGAAATGAAATTCATGTAGCTTTGAAATTAGTGTGAATAGTTTTGTTCAACCTTGATCATGTCCAGCTAAGCATCAGCACCAGCGGATGATCAGGAGAAAATAACATACTTTGTCAATTACCAACTCCAGTGGAATGTAAAAGCCGAACCGCGTATACGGGCGAGCTGAAGCAATGAGACAAGTATTCTTCTTGGCTCATTGCGGGAGGCCAGCCCCAAGCGGGAGGCGGCTAATTGGTGAAGAATTATCTAAAGGCATTCTACTTCACCAGCTAGTGGATTAAATTGATGGATAGAGATATGCCATCTCGCTAGCTAGCAAAGTTAACTTTCCTGTCATACAAAGGTTTCCAACAACATGACAATAAAAAAAGCCCGCAAAAAATGCTGCGGGCACTTTAGGATTTCATTAAGTTTCATACACTGCTCAATTGTTTGCTGGCATTCGCCCGATACGCGGGGAAGAATGGTTCCGCCGCATTGGCTCTGGACTTTTTGCAGAGCTCTTCATAAATCTCGGCGTTCCAGATTTTCCGGCCGGTATAAAAGCGGAAGCCCGTATGCTGGCCGAACTTTTTCTTGAATTTGTAAAGTGGATCTTCCTCGTCATTTGTCCGGCCGCCCCCTGCATGGATCAGCTTGACGCCGTTCTCTTTGCCCCAACGCACAGCGCCGTATTGTAGAACGTAAATCGGCGACAGTTGATGGAAATCGTGGATAGTGCCCGAAAGATGCGTGTGCAAAATGCCGTCATACAGAAAGTGCAGCTCTGCAGCGATCACTTGCCCTTCATAAATGGCTTCAGCCAAGACAATTTTATCGGCGAATTTCAGCAGGCAGCTATCGAAGTACCTATCATCAAAGAAATAATAAGAATCGGCGTGGACACGGTTCATCGTTTCATAATAGATTTCCTTGAAACGACTCAAATCGCTAGGTGCCACGGTGATGCGGCACGTAACGCCTGCATTCAGCGAACGGCGCAAAGTTTTTCTGGCGGATTTCGAAAACTCGGACAACGCCTGCATTCAGCGAACGGCGCAAAGTTTTTCTGGCGGATTTCGAAAACTCGGACGCAACCGGATCGTCGAAGCCGTCGAGTGTCGTCCCGACGGTTTCGCGCTGGAACGTGACATCATAGCAATTGGAAAAGTCGCGAGCGTTGTCGAAGATCGGATGAAAGCGGACGAATTCGCTAACGATGCGGTGGTCCTCGCAGTATTCACGGAAAGCATGCTCAAAAGCACTGACCAAATCGGAATGGCACCCTGTCGCACAGCGCAAAATCCGCGGGCCGCCGTAACCATAAGGTGTGATGGCGTCATACCATCTCTCTCCGTGCACCATCATCGGAATTTCGCGTTTAATGAACAGATGCCTGATTTCGCCGTATGCGCTTTGGAACACGAATTCCTCGCATACTCCGTGCTCCATCCTTTCGTAAAGATTACCGTAAGCTTTTTCAAAAAACAGGTCATTCAATGGGTCCACTTCCTTTCATCATGTGCCGCCTAGACACGGCTCGCTTCCAAATGCTTTTTACAGCGGTAAGCCGGGAAATAATCGGTCGCTGCGTCGGCCGCATTGAGCTCGCATAATTTCCTATAGATCGGCTTGTTCCATATTTTCTTTCCGATATAGAAGTCAAAGCGGGTATTTTTGCCAAATTGCCTCTTGAACATCAGCAAATTATCATTCGGGTCGTTAGTCCTTCCACCCCCGTCATGAATCAGTCGATAACCGTTCGCTTTCCCCCAAACCGTCAGTGCATATTGCAGCATATAGGCAGGGTACGCGTGATTGTAATCGCTCAAAGTTCCTGACAGATGCGTGTGGAGGCGGTCTTCGTAGGCGAAGTTCAACCCCATGCCTATCACTTGCCCATCATAGATCGCTTTCGTCAACACGATGCGGTCGGCAAAATATTTCAGGCATTCCGTGAAATAATCTTCCTCGAAATAATAATAGGCATCCGCATTATTGCGGTTCATCGTTTCATGATAGATGTCTTTGAACTCGCCCAAGCTTACGGGATTTTCGATGATCTCATAAACCACGCCTGCCTCAAGCGCTTTGCGGATATTTTTCCGTGTCGATTTGGAAAACTCGCTTTGGACCGGGTCCTCGTAAGCAGCCAGGTTAGTCCCTACCGTCTCGCGCAAATAACGGACCTCATAGCAATCTTCAAAATCCAAGGCATTGCCGATGACTGGGTGGAACCGGACGAATTCACTGACGATGCCGTGTTCCGCGCAATATTCCCCGAAAGCTAGCTCGAACGCCTCCACCAATTGGGCTTTTCTTCCTTCTGCACATTTTTTGATGACCGGCCCTCCATAGCCATACGGAGTGACGATGTCGAAATATGGTCCACCTGTTACGGGAATCGGAATCTCACGGCGGATAAACTGATGACGCACACAGCCAAGCGGATGTTCAAACTCGAACACTTCGCACCGGCCATTCTCAATCACTTCGTACAATCGGCCGTAATTTTTTTCGAAAAACAAATCCTTCACATGCTAAACCCCATTTCTGCTTATGTTGTTTGTGCCTGCTCCCCCTCTGTTTTCTCTTTATCAGACCTCGCTCGCTTCTTTTACCGGCCGTTTCCGGTATGCAGGAAAGAACTCATCCCCTACGGCAGTGTTCGCTTCTTGGCAAAGCTTTCTGTACACCTCTTCGTTCCATACTTTTTGGCCGCTATAGAATGAAAACTTAGTATGGTGGGCAAATTGCTGTTTAAATCGAAGCAGGTTATCGTCCGGGCTATTTGTTCGCCCCCCTCCACCGTGGATGAGCTTGATGCCATGCTCTTTAGCCCACAACACCGTAGCGTATTGCATGATGTAAACCGGCGATAGATGATGAAATGCTTCATATGTTCCCGACAGATGCGTATGGATCAAATCATTGTAGACAAATTGCAATTCCATTCCGATCACTTCGCCCTCATACAGTGCTTCAACCAGCAATAATCTCTCCCCGAATGACTCGAGCAATTGAGTGAAATACTTTTCACTGAAGTAATAGAACGAATCGGCATGATTGCGGTCCATCGTTGCAAAATAAATCCGCTGGAACTCCCGCAGATCACGTGGCCCAAGCGTCACACTGAACTCAACGCCATCACGCAGCGCTTTGCGGATGTTCTTGCGGGCAGAAGCGCTGAACTCCGCTTCAACCGGATCGTCATAGGCATCGACCGTGGTTCCGACCGTGTCGCGCAGATAGCGCACTTCGTAGCTTTTTTCGAAATCCTTTGCATTACCGAGCACCGGATGGAACCGGATAAATTCACTGACCACGCCTTCTTCTTCGCAATACTCAGCAAATGCTTCCATAAACGCGGATGCCAGCTCTTCCCGATGTTCCGGCTCACAGCCCGTCATCAACGGCCCTCCATATCCGTAAGGCGTGACGATATCGAAGTAGCGATTAGACCCGAGCAATATCGGAATCTCCCGCTTGATGAACAGATGCCGGACACGCCCGAGCGAATGATTGAACTCGAATATTTGGCAAACACCTTTTTCTATTTCTTCGTACAACTTTCCATAACGTTCATCGAAATAAAGATCCCCCATCATCTTTTCCTTCTTTCTCGTTGTAAGTTGCGAATACTTCCCCCCAATGCCTGGTGGAGTTCCTGCCATCGCATGCACTCCTTTCCAAATAAAACCCTTCATTAGCCCCTATCCTAAAAGGCCCAGGTTAAAGACAGGTTAAACAAGCCTGGAATTTTTTAAGACTTATATATAGATAAAACTGCCCGAAAAGGGGACAACATTCTTTGCGAAAATGAAAAAATTTACTTAATATAGGAAATATAGAACTTTCAAAGAAGAGGTGCATACCGATGAAGCTTTATAAATGGCTCGGCAATGAACAAGAAACCGATACGCTGAAAAACAAAGGCTGGTTCGTTTTAAGAAGCGGCCGCGACGCAGCAGCCATCAATGAACAAGAAGTTCCGGCTGGCGATCAGATTGAATCTTACGAAGTGCTTGATCAAAAAGGGAAGCTCGAAGACGGGGCTTTCGCCGTATTCAATAACATTCCGGTCACTGAAGAAGGCCGCGAATTGTTCGAATCGCGCTTCCAGAACCGCGCCGGGCTCGTCGAAAAAGAACCGGGCTTCGCAGCGATCCGCATTTTGCGCCCGCTCGATTCCGATACGTATGTCATTCTCACGATGTGGGAAGACGAATCTGCCTTCACCACTTGGCAATCGTCCCAAGCTTACTCGCACGCACATAAAAAACGCGGTACATCAGAAGGCATCGACAAACGCCCGAACATCTTCCCGCGCCCATCGTTCGTCACCACTTATTCCAAATAAAAAAGAGGCTTCCAATTGGGAGCCTCTTTTTCTGTGGAGAAGTATGTGAGTTCATAGATATGTTTGAGTGACAGCGCATCATTTTTGAAACCTTTTTATTGACTGGGCGTGTCGCTTAGTAAAATCAGATTGTAGTGGAGTGAGTTGGATAAGAGAGTAAGAAGGATGGATTACTGAACTTTTCATCATAAACTAGTCGCCTTCCGCTTGGGGCTGGCCTCTCGCCTGTGGTTCGGCTTTTAGATTTCGTTGAACTTTTTGTGTGATGCAATATCTTTATCTATAGATTTCATCCACTGAGTGGGGACGCTTATTTAAACAAGAATGTCCTCAAGATACTTTATCTTTTTTCATTTCATTTTGAAGCGCTGCTAAAACTATTTACACTAACCCTTCAATAACAACTGCGTTTCATATCATCATGATAAAAATAAAAACCGCAGCAGCCGCTGCGGTTTAGCTCACTTTTTCTCCTGCCAGATAGCGGGCGAGCACCATGTCTTCACCGTTTTCCGAGACGACTTCCAGCGTCCGATTGATCTCGCGAATCGTCCCGTTCAACTCTTCAATCGTCTGGCACACGATATTGAAACGTCCTAGCATCTGTGAATAGGAGCCGGTCACTGTAATCTCATCGCCCACTTCTCGTGTCGGCACCCAGGAAATCACGGATGGCAAATCCAGGATTTCTTCCAAGCCCTTGATTTCACGTATGGTTCCCGGCCCTAGAAGCACCGATAGATTGCAGGATGGATAGCGCATGAACCCATCATCGAAATTGCTTAAATCATATCTTGAGATGTCTTCGCCGACCGCAAAATCAATCATCATCTCCAACAAGTTGACGTCCGTCTGGCGTTTAACAATCTGGTAATGCTGCTCCCCACTCAAGCGGTAGCCCATCTCGTAAATATAGAATTTTCCGCCCTCGTATAGCGACTGGATCAGTACAAGCCCGTTCTTGAGCCCCATGCCTCTCAACATGTCCCGTATATTGGCATCATGCTTTGAGACGAATTCAGCGAGATGGCTTGAAGGATAAATCGTTGCTACCGGCAATGGAGGGCTTTGGTGGCCCTGATTGTGGACAAAGCGGTCCGTGACGGCGGATAGAATGACCTCTCCGTTTTGCAAAGTGTAATACATCTCGACGCCGTGGTTCGTATCGATAAAGCGTTCGACGAGCACGCGGCCGTGACGCGAAAAGCGTTTTGCTTTTTCTACTGCATCATATAGTTCCACTTCATTTTGGCAGACCGTAATGCCTTTGCTGGCATAGCTGTCGACCGGTTTGACGATGACCGGATAACGCACCGGAACCCCATCGTCTTTTTCGTATTGTTCGATGACCGGCACATTGAATCTTCGGCAAAACTCCTTGAATCGATCTTTATTGGAACTGATCTCTAGATGTTCTTTTGTAGCATAAAACGGCAATTCAAGCCGGTCAGTCAGCAATTGGGCATTCCATGTGTTGATGTCGTCGAAAGCCGTCAGCACGCCATCGATTTGTTCTTGACGCGCCATGGCTTCCAAGGCGTCGATGTCTGCGGTGCTGATATGGTAAGCTTTGTCGGCGTTTTTCTTTGCCGGCGATTCCTCGTTGTTGTCCGTAACGATTGTGTAAAGTCCCATGTTCTTAGCAGTTTCGACTACATCGATCATATGCGTAATGCCGCCGAGAATAAGCAGCTTTTTCTGTCTTTCCACAGGAAACACCCCCTTCAGTCTATTCAGGTAATATTGACTAGGAATTTCTCGGATTGTATAAAACCCATCGATTTTCTTGTTTGTTTGTAGAACAAATTTACCAACCGGGGTATTGTTTTGTCAATCTGGAATTCTGAAAAAAATAATATTTCTTCCTATTTAAAAAGCTTTACCTCTTTTTAACCCGAAAACCCTATTGTGAAAGCAGATAGCATACCATTTATTTTAAGGAGGCAGAGAGCCATGGCAATACCTACTAAGCAAGCGGTTCCGGACATTTTCTTTACGTCCGAATGGAACGCAGCATACGCCGCACACGAGGGAGGAGAATTTCAGCAGTTTGAATGGAAAAGTGAGCTCGGGCACATTATCTATCCTTTCATCAAACGGCCGGTGCCGCTGTTAGAAGGCTGGTTCGATACGATTACCGCGTTCGGCCAAAGCGGCCCTGTTGTCATAAGTGGCGAAGAAAGCCAACGCCGCGCATTGGTCGACGAGTTCGATGCGGCATTCCAGGATTACTGCGAACAGCAGCACATCGTTTCCGAATACATCCGCTTCAGTTCCTGGATCAAGAATGCGGAAGACTTCTTCCCGCTCTATGGCCTTGATATGCGCGGCATCGTCATGTATATCGATTTGACTGTCGATGATCCCTTCCGCTTTGAATTTTCTTCCGCCGCCCGTCAGCAAGTGCGCCGTGCGTTGAAAAACGGCGTAACGGTGGAATATGATTTCACCGGGGACACATTGGATGATTTTTGCCGGCTATACGACCTCACAGCGGACCGCAATGAGTTTCCGGATCATTATTTATTCACCTCGGCCATGTTAAAGGAATCCTTTAAGTATCTGGAAGGCAAGCAATTTTTACTCAATGCGAAATACGACGGCAAGACTGTCTCCTCCGCATTGATCGTCCACCACGGCGACTATATGCATTACCATTTGGTCGCTAACGACCCCGAGTATTTCCGCTGTGCCGGAAATTCACTGATCATGGCGGAAGCGTGTCGCTACGGCAAAGAAAACGGCTTTTCCCAATTTCATCTAGGTGGTGCCTCAACAGAAGCCCTATACCGCTTTAAACGGCGGTTCACCAAAACGGAACCGCTCGAGATATTGACCGGCAAACGCATTCGCAATACCGATATGTACGGCAGGCTGACCGAGCTGAAACGCCTTCAAGCCGGCATCGAAAACACTGGTCATTTCCCTTTATACAGAGGTTGAAAAAGCGCTGGATCCTATATGGATCCGCGCTTTTTTTGTTTCACTTTCAAGGCATCAAAAAACAGCGGGCATACGCTCACGCTGTTTCATTGATACTATTACGAAGCATTCACTTTTGCGGGTTGGAAACGGGCCATGATCATATCTTGGCCGTCTTCTGAGCGGATGTCGAGCGTACGGTAAATCCGTTCGATCGTTTCGAGGAGTTCCTGTTGTGATTTTGCGACCACATTGAAACGGCCAAACATTTGCGAATAGGAGCCTGTCCGCTCAATCGTTTCGCCTTCGGAACGGTTAATGACACAAGAAATCACTTCAGGCATCGCTTTCACTGCCTCCAAGCCTCGGATTTCCGTAATCGTTCCCGGCCCGAGCAAAATCGGCAAATTAGCGGAAGGGTATGGCATCGGTGCATGGTCGAATTGTTCGATCGGATGGCTGGCCGTATCTTCGCCGACCGAGAAATCGAGCATCATCTCCAATAAATGGACGCCTGTCTGCTTGTGGATAATGTGGTAGTGCTGCTCGCCGCTGAAACGGAAGCCCATTTCGTATACATAGATCCTGCCCCCATCGTACATTGTCTGGATAAACACCAAACCGTTTTCGATGCCCATATTGCGGATCATCTTGCGCACTGTTGGATCGACTTCCTTTATATACTGCTGCTGATGCTGGGAGGGAAATAGCATTGCCACAGGCAGCGGCGGATGTTCTTTTGATTGCTTATGGGTAAAACGGTCCGTGACGGCAGTCAAGACGAGATGGCCATCCCGTGCGGTGTAAAATGCCTGAACACCGATATCCGAATCAACAAAACGCTCGAGCATAATCTTGCCCGTTTTTGATTCCCCGACTGCCTTTTCGACCCCCTTTGTAAGTTCGTCTTCTTCATAGCACACGGTGATCCCTTTGCTCGCGTAGCTATCAACCGGCTTGACGATGACCGGAAATTCCACCAGAGGGAGCTCAGGGTCCTGGGCTGGGTCACATTCATATTCTTCAATGACCGGCACGCCAAATGTCCGGCAATATTCCTTGAAACGGTCTTTATGCGAAGTGATTTCGAGCTGTGCGGGCGTGGCATAAAACGGCAAATGAAGCGTTTTACACAGCGCGACCGCATGCCATGTATTGATATCGTCAAAAGCCGTGAACACGCCATCGATCTGCTCTTTCCTGCCGATTTCAGCTAGCTTCTGGATATCCGCAGTACTGATGTCATACGATAGATCGGCAATTTTCTTCGCTGGCGAACCGACCATATTGTCGGTGACGATCGTGTAATAGCCCATGCGTTTGGCCGTCTCCACTACATTGACCATATGGAATGTGCCGCCAAGGATCAAAATTTTCTTTTTATCCATCTAAAACCCTCCACTTCGCAAAAATCATGTACATATAGTATAAGTGCTAATTCAAAATAACTAAATAATTCGATAAGCGTAATACAAAAATACCAATTAAAAACAGAAACGTCAATAAAAATCTGAAAATTCAGGTATAAAATACTTTTTAACTTAAAGGTGTCGTATGTGAAACCATCCAGCTTTTGTCGTTTCTGTTGTAATAGGCGGTGATTTTATAGCCGATCCCTGCCGGCGCGAGCACGCCTTCACTGCCTGGCCGGTTATTGACCTTGGCATTATCGCAGATAAGCCGCACTTCCTGTCCGCCGCTATGTTCGACAAAGATCTCCACTTCTTCGCTGAATTTATGGTTTGGTGGTGGCGGCAGCTTCACGGTTTCCGCCTGGGATGCGCCGTTTTTCTTATTAACTGTCATGCGCGGCTCATCTTTCATATCGAGCGGCGAGCGGCCGCCTTCAGGCACATACTGATGCAAACGCCCATTATAGAGGATGCTGGTCGTATCGTATTGGTACTCTTCATTATATAAAGAAGTGATCGAGGCAAGTCCATCCCCCATGCCGTCGCGCGGTTTCGCGAGGAGCGGCTCGATGATGCTAAGCCCTGCTGCATAATCGAGCAAGACATTCGCATAGCCATTGTTTTCGAAATAGCTATGGTTGATACTGCCGGAATACGCTGGTGTCGTATTGATCGCGCCGCTGCCGATATGGATGCCCGAGATGCCATTCGAATCGAAATTGCCGCCTTGAATATGATGGCCATACAACCCGCGCACCATCAGCCCGGTCGCTGCATTGCCGACAAAATGGCAATCGTAAATCCCGTAGACATTATTATCGCTGCCGCGGTCCGTCTGCAAGCCGCAGCCAAGATGGATTTTATACGGCGTTCCCGGGGAAACCGTCTCTTTCAAAGGCGGCGACACGGTGATGCTGCGCGG
>NZ_JAPEHT010000120.1 GCF_028823615.1 Planococcus sp. A6 | reverse complement strand
TCTTTTGACTGAAAAGGCAGAATAGCAATGAAAGTTTGGCAACTCAATCAAGCGCAAATTCTATGATAAAGTAGAAATAATATTAGAAACCAGGAGTGAATGCAGATGTCCAAACAACTTAGCCCAAAGCAAGTGGTCGATTTGATCGAAGAACAGGCAGATATCATCGTGCCGATCGCAAACGGCGAGCCGATCCGGTTGCTTGATATTCTCGAACAACACGCCCATGAACTGGATGGGGTCAAAATCCACCAAATGCTGGCTCTGCGTGAACGGGCATATATCCGAGGGGAACTGGAGCGGCTCCGCCACGTCTCCTATTTCCTGAGCGGCGCTACCCGTAAGGTGTATCAGCAAGCGAAGATGGACCTGGTGCCGAATAATTTTCACGAGATGCCGCGCCTATTGCAAAAAGCGACGAAGATGTCGATGATCATGACAGTCGCTTCGCCGATGGACGAACACGGTTATTTCACTTTCGGCACCCAGGCCGATTACGTCGCTGAATTCGTCGGCAAAGTACCGTTCATTTTGGAAGTGAATGAACACATGCCGCGCACATTCGGCCGCAACCAAATCCACATCAGCCAAATTGCAGGCTATGTGGAGCATCACGCGCCGCTTGCAGAAGAGCAAGTCGGCAAAATCAGCGATATGGACATGAAGATTGCCTCGTCGATCATCGGCGACATCGAGAACGGCGATACGCTTCAAATCGGTATCGGCTCTGTGCCGAATGCGGTCATTAGCATGCTGAAAGACCATCGCCACTTGGGGATCCATACGGAAATGCTTCCGGACGGTGTGGCGGACCTGGTCAATTCGGGGGCAATCGACGGCACGCGCAAATTTACGAACCCTGGCAAGATCGTCGCGACGTTCGCCTACGGATCGAAGAAATTATATGATTTCATTGATGGAAACCCGGCGGTGGAGATGCTTCCGGTAAGCATCGTCAACGATCCACGTGAAATCGCCAAAGAGAAGAATATCGTCTCGATCAATGCGACGACAGAAGTCGATTTATACGGTCAATGCGCTTCCGAAACGGTCGGCGGAAAATATTATTCATCCAGCGGCGGCCAAGTCGATTTTGCGCGGGGCGTCCGCTTCGCCGAGAACGGCAAAGGTTACATCTGTATGCCATCCACTGCCAAAAGCGAGAGTTTATCTCGCATCAAGCTGAACTTAGCGCCTCAATCGGTCGTGACAACAGGCAAAAACGATGTCGACAACATCGTTACGGAATACGGCATCGCGCGCCTCCACAGCGTGTCCCTTGCGGAGCGGGCAAAACGACTCATCAGTATTGCCCATCCGAAGTTCCGCGAAGAGCTGATGTACGATGCGAAAAAGAACGGCTTCTTGCTGTAAATGAACATGGTGTTTTAGTTGAATATCAAAATCCCCAGCTGCAAAAGCAGCCGGGGATTTTTTAATGGACGGTCAGTTCGACACTGCCAATGCCTTCATATTTCGCTTCGTAACGCCCTTTTTCAAGCGGCTTCGGCAAGATGAACGTGCCGGATGAGACGGTCAGGCCGCGCTTTAGCTTCAAGCCATGCGCTTCGAGTTCTGCTGCTAGCCATTTGATGGCATTTACCGGATGCCCCAACACTTCAGACGAGCTTCCGGCAGCAATCGGTTCACCGTCGAGGAATAATTCGCCGCGGACTTGATCGAGTTGATCGTAGGAATGGCTCTTTGCAGGTTCGCCGACCACAATGCGGCCAGCTACTGCGCTATCTGCGATGACTTGCCCGAGTGTGATGTTCGGGAACCACTCGGTGAATCGCGAGTCGGGAACTTCGATACCCGGGGCCACCAAGGTTTTTTCAAGAATCGCCGTCGTTGAATCAGCGGCATCGATGTCTTCCTGTATGAGGAACATCAATTCGATTTCAATCAATGGCGAAAGCATGCTTGAGAGTTCAATGGTATTGCCGGAAATGGCGGGAACAGTCAATGCGCCGTACAGCGGTTTTTCGGAGCTGAACAATTGTTGCGTTTCAGGGCTCGTCAAACTGATTTTATAGCCTGCGAGTGGTTCGCCGTTTTGTACTTTTTTTGCTGTCACTGCCTGCTGCACCTCGTATGCGAGGCGGGAGTTGATCGATTCAGGAATCTGATTTTTTCCGAAAGCTTGCCGGTTTTCATACGCGCTGTAAAGGCGTTTTGCGTATTCCTGTTTCTCTAAGTTTAATGGTCCCATTATTCAGTCTCCTTTCCTTGGCTTCATCTTATCACTTTAAACCTGAGGCTTGCATCCGGAGAAGGTTAATTTGCTTTTCGATTGGCTTATCTTATAAGATGATAGGGACAAGTTAGAAAAAGGAGCGGCATACATTATGGGAGAAATTAGCAGAGAGCTACATGATTTTATTCTAAAAAATAAAACTCCATGGTTGAAGAGTGGCTTGAGACACGCGGCAATCATGCGAACACTGTCTATTCCGCCCACGCATCCGACGATACGGTAGAAAAGCTGAGAAAGGAATCGGTTGGCTACATCGAGGCCGTCACAGCAATCTTTATCCACGACAAGGAAGAATCGCTTGCCTACGTTGAAGATTGGTCATCGACAATTGCAAAAGAACGCGCCCAACAATCCGTGCCTCTTTATGAAGTGATGGAGCATCTGGGGCAATTGCGTAAAATCTATTGGACTTGTGTCCGCCATTTCTTTGAGGAAGTCGATAGAGCGAATAGCCAGGATGCGTTGCGCTGGAGCGAAATGCTGAATGATATTTTCGACTTTATCATCGAAAGCTTTGCGCGCCATCATCATGAAGCCCACCAACGATTGCTGGCGAGCCAGCAAGAAGTGATCGACGAGTTGAGCAGCCCGGTCATTCCGATCCGTAAAGGTGTTGGTATCTTGCCGTTGGTCGGCGGGATCGATACATATCGCGCCAAAGTGATTTTGGAGACGGCTCTTGAAGAAAGTGCAAAGCAGCAATTGACGACGCTCTACATCGACCTGTCGGCGGTGCCGATTGTCGATACGATGGTAGCGCATCAATTATTCCAGTTGATGGATTCCCTGAGAATTATCGGCGTGGAATCTGTCCTCTCCGGCATTCGCCCTGAAATCGCACAGACCGCCGTGACACTCGGCATTGATTTCAAAAATATCAAGGTCTACGCCAACTTGATGCAGGCGCTGGATGCACTCGAACATTAAGAAAGAGCCGTTCTCTTTGAGAGCGGCTCTTTTTGTGTTATAGCACGTATAAATAGACGGCCAGGAAGTGGCATGTGCTTCCGAGCAAGATGAAAATATGGAAAATCTCGTGGAATCCGAGGTAACGAGAAGATAAGAAGTCAGGCTTGAGCCAGTAGATGACACCGCCGACTGTGTACAGAAGACCACCGGCAACGAGCAGCCATAACCCGGCAGCGGGCAGGCTGGAGGCGAGCGGGCCTACTGCAAAAATGATGATCCAGCCCATCAAGATATAGATGGCGGTCGATAGCCAACGAGGGGAGTGGAACCAAATCATCTTGAAAAGGATGCCGCTGATGCCGAGCGCGGCCACTACAGCGAAAATCGACCAGCCGAGCGTGCCTTCAAGCGCGATCAAGCAAAACGGCGCATAGGAACCCGCAATCAGCAAGAAAATCATGGAATGGTCCAGTTTGCGGAAAAAGGCGATGACACCTGGGCGCGCTTTGACGGAATGATAAACCGTTGAAGCCGTATACAGCAGGATCAAACTGATGCCGAAAATGACGACCGCTGTAACGTGTGACGCAGGTGCTTGCGTGTAGGCAGCTTTGATGGCCATGGCAAGCAAGGCAGTAAAGGACAAAAGCGCTCCGGCCAAATGGGACAAAGCATTGAAAGGCTCTCGGATAAATGCAGTCATGGATCTGTACCTCCTGATACGTAGTTATTGAAACTACATATAATAATATACGCATTGATTTCCTCGGTCAAGTTTGTCGGCTTTTCCATCATAGGGTAAAATGGGGGAATAGAAGTTGAGGTGAAGCGAATGGAAAGCATCGATCGGCTCATTGGCCAATTGGCTCTCGACAGCCAAATCCGTACAAGCGACATTCCGAAAATCGATTTATACGTGGATCAGGTCATTCAATTATTCGAAACGGCGTTCCACGATACGAAAAGGTATCAAGACGATAAAATATTGACGAAAACGATGATTAATAATTATGCCAAAGGAAAATTATTCTACCCGGTGCAGCATAAAAAATATACGCCTGACCATATTATGCTCATCAGCTTGATTTACCAAATGAAAAGTACACTGTCGATCAATGACGTTAAAAAAGTGTTGGAGAAAGTGAACGAAAAAGCGCAGGTGCGGGAACTGGATCTATCCGAATTCTATGAAACCTACCTGGCGCTTCAACAGGACAATCACGCCGCATTCAAAGAAGAGCTTGAGCGGCAGGCGGAGGCCGTCGCCAATACGCAAAGTGAACAGGAGGGGGAACTGTCCAAGGTGCTGTTCATTGCATCGCTAGTCCATAAAAGTAATTTGTACAGAAGGGCTGCTGAAAAATTGGCGGATGAATTGGTAAGGGAGGAAGCTGATGGCAAAAATTCTTATTGACGCAGATGGCTGTCCCGTGGTCGATTTGACGATTGGGCTGGCTAAGCGGTTCAATTGGCCGGTGCTGCTCATTTGCGATACGTCCCATGAAATGTATCGCGAAGGAGCGGAGACGCTGACGGTATCGAAAGGGGCGGACGCCGTCGATTTTGTGTTGGTAAACCGGGTGCAACCTGGCGATATCGTCGTTACGCAGGATTACGGACTCGCTGCGATGGTGCTAGCGAAACGCGGCGTGCCGATCGACCAAAACGGGCGCGTTTATAATGAAGGCAATATCGAACAATTACTCTACGGCCGCCACGTCGCGAAAAAAATCCGCCAAAGTGGCGGACGCATGAAAGGGCCGAAAAAACGCCAGCAAGCCGACAATGACAAGTTTCGCGACAGCTTGACGCGTATATTGGAAGCCTGAAAGGTCCGCTGTAGTGCGGGCCTTTTTCTGTAGGCAAGCACATCCTCCGTTCCGTGGCGCGAGTAATTTTCAGGCGATAGGGAATAGAAAGGGATATGAATCGATGGGAGGAATATGCCATGAAGAAAATAGCGGTTATCGTGACGAATCATCAAGAGTTAGGAAATCGCGGCAAAAAAACGGGCTTATGGCTGCGTGAACTGACGGATTTCTACCACGAAGTGAAAGATGACTTCAGAATCGATATCATCAGTCCGAAAGACGAAAAAGTGCCGATCGATCCAAGAAGCCTTCCGGCGGCCGTAATTAATGGCCGGACGCGGCATTATTATTTGGACAAAAACATCCAGAAGCAATTGGACCGGCCGCTGACGCCAGGCGAAGTGAAAGCCAACGAATATGCCGGCATTTACTTTACCGGCGGGCACGGGACCATGTGGGATTTCCCGGACAATAAGGAATTACAGCGGATGACAGCAAGCATTTACGAAAAAGGCGGCATCGTAGCAGCCGTCTGCCACGGGCCAAGCGGATTATTGAATGTCCGCCTGTCTGATGGCAGCCCGTTATTATCAGGACATCTCGCTACCGGCTTTTCGGATTTGGAAGAAAAGTTGCTCGGCCTTTATAAAGACATTCCATTTTCCTTGCAGCATGAACTCAAAGAGAGTGGCGCACTTGTGCAAATCGCCCAACTGCCGCTCGAAGCATGCGTCATTGAGTCAGGACGCCTAATCACTGGGCAAAATCCAGCCTCTGCTTCAGGCGTCGGGGAAAAGATGCGCGAGCAATTGAAAGACATGGAGCGCTATTCGTAATGAGCGAGCGTCAAGGGGCGAAGGCGATCTTGACTGAAAAACTCGGGGTGGCTTAAAAATCGAGATTCAGGGTATACAGAAGAGAAGTGATAGAAAGACGCAATATTTTGGAGGGATTCTGATGAAGAGATCAACCATGAATACAGTAGTAGGCAGCGCACTTGCAGCAGCTGCAGGAGTTTTCGTCTACAAAGCGTATCAAGAGAAAAATACAGTCCGCGTGCAGGAAGACATCGATATGCACAACAGCAAAGAAATCGATGAGCGCGAAAGTGTCTACGCCATCGAAGATTCAAGTGAACAGGGACTCTCGCAATTGGATTCCGCTTACCGTGAAGAATGGCAAGCGAATGCTTTCCCGCAAACCCAGAAGGAATTGCGCGAACTCGAAGAAGACAAATAAATCAGACGAGTGAGATTTTTCTTCGTGTATGATTTAAGTGTGGAATTAAATTTGAAAGGAGTGTCAGCAAGTGTGGATCCGAAAGCCATTTTTTGAATACACAGCAGGAATATTATTACTCGCCCTTACATTATACGTACTCAGCAAGTTGGACTATATCTGGGAACCGATCCGCATCATCATCACGACGCTATTTGCGCCGATTGTCATCGCCGGAATTTTATATTATCTGCTCAGGCCATTGGTCAGGGTGCTCGCCCGACGCATGCCGAAGATTGCAGGTATTGGAATTGTTTTTACGGTAATTGCGCTGGTGTTTGGGAGCCTCGTCTATTTCTTCGGGCCGACGCTGATTGAACAAGGAGAAAGCCTAGTGGATTTGGCGCCTGAGAAAGTGGAGGAAATGAGTTCGGAATCGAATAATCTCTTACAGGGATTTGAATTCGGCGGGATTTCCGGGCGGGAAATCAGCGACCGCATCTACGGTTATGCCGAAAGCCTGTCGAGCAATTTGTTCGAGAATGTACTCGACATCCTGGGGATGCTGGTCAATGCGGCAATCGTTTTAATCGTAGTGCCGTTCATCTTGTTTTTCTTATTGAAGGACGATGATAAGTTCATTCCGTATTCGGTGAAGCGCCTCCCCGAAGACCATAAACCGGAAGGCAAGAAACTAATGAAGGATTTAGATGAGACATTATCGACGTTTGTAATCGGACAAGCGATTGTCGCCGCAGTGATTGGCGTCTTGATGTACATCGGCTATTTGATCATCGGCCTCGAATACGCTTTGACGCTTGCCGTGTTCGCGATGTTCTTGGTAGTCGTCCCGTTTCTTGGGCCGATCATCGGGATCATCCCAGCGATTTTCGTTGCTCTCTTGAACGACGGATTGTTCATGGCATTCAAAGTCGTTCTCGTGCTCTTGGTGGTCCAACAGCTCGAAGGCAATCTCGTCACGCCGAACGTCATGGGCAATCGGCTTCATGTCCATCCCTTAACGATCATCTTATTATTGATGGTGGCCGGTTCCTTGTACGGCTTTATCGGGATTTTGATTGCCATCCCGACTTATGCCGTCTTGAAGACGCTCGCCCATAACTTCCGCTTATTTTATCGGCTCCATAAAAAGCGTGCCGTCAGCCATGAGGGCTAGTCATTTAGACGCAAGCATCCATCCTACTTCCTAGTAAATTTCATTCGAAAGGTTCTGAATTTGCAAATATTGTGATATATTAGTCAGTAGAATGACCAATACAGAACAGAGGGGATGTTTATTAATGAGGAAATGGACTTTATTAGCATTATTGCTAGCAGTTCTTACAGTGCTTGCCGCATGCGGCGGTTCGGAAGAAGAATCCGGCGGCGGTGAATCTGGCGGAGGCGAAGGGGAAGCATATCGCGTCGGCATCGATACGACTTATCCACCGTTTGAGTTTGAAGAAGACGGCGAATACACAGGAATCGATATCGATTTGATCAATGCGATTGCTGAAAACCAAGGCTTTGAAATCGAATTCAACCCGATGGATTTCGGGGGCATCATCCCGGCCCTTCAGGCTGGACAATTGGATGTAGCGATTGCGGGCATGAGTATTACGGATGAGCGCAAGGAAATCGTGGATTTCTCGGATCCGTATTTTGACGCCGGCCTTTCATTGGTTGTAGCAGAAGACAATAACAAAAACGGTTGCGGTAAAGAGCGGAACGACTGGCGCTCAATTCGCGCGCGACAACGAAGCTGAATACGGCTATGAAATTTCCCAGTTCGAAGACAGCCCATCGATGTTCCAAGAAGTATCAAACGGCAATGCGGATGTACTTCTTGAAGATTACCCTGTCATCGCTTATGCCATCGCAGAAAGCGAATTGGCTTTGAAAACTGTCGGCGACCGCTTGACAGGCGACCAATACGGCATCGCTGTGTTGAAAGGCGAGAATGCGGAATTGCTTGAACAAATCAATGCAGGCCTGCAGGAATTGCGCGACAGCGGCGAATATGACGAAATCTTAAACAAATACATCGCAGAATAAAATCATGTAGCGCGCATTCGCGCGCTGCATTTTTTTATGCAAGGGGGAACTAAGGGTGCAGACAATTATCAATGCTTTTCCGTACTTAATGGAAGGCTTGCAAGTTACGTTATATATTTTCGGCATTGCCATCGTCCTGGGCTTCTTGCTAGGACTGGTTGTGGCGTTGCTGCGCTTGGCACCGTTCAAAATCTTGAACTGGATCGCCAAAATCTTCGTCGACGCAATCCGGGGGACGCCGTTCATCGTCCAGCTGTTCTTCATTTACTTCGGCTTGAATTCGCTTGGGTTCTTTTCGCTCGATAACACGACAGCCGGGATCGTGACAGTTGCGATCAACGCCGGTGCTTACTTCTCGGAAATCATCCGGGCAGGGATCCAGTCGATCGACAAAGGGCAAACAGAAGCGGCGCGTTCGCTCGGGCTCAACTCGACACAGACCATGCGCCACATCATTTTGCCTCAGGCATTCCGCCGCATGCTCCCGACGATTACCAACCAGGCGATCATTTCCTTGAAAGATACTTCGCTCTTGTCGGTTATCGGCGTAGCGGATTTGACACAGGAAGGGCGCATCCAGGCAAGTGCCACATTCGATGCGTTTAACGTGTATTTGATCCTCGGCATCATTTACTTTATCGTCATTTACTTGCTCTCGATGCTCGCGAGCTTTGTGGAAAGGAAGTTTGTATTGCGATGAGTATGATCAGAGTAGAAAACCTCAAAAAATCATTCGGAGATTTGGAAGTCATCAAAGACATGAGCACGGTCGTCGAAGAGAAGGAAGTCATTTGCGTCATTGGTCCTTCCGGTTCCGGCAAAAGTACGTTTCTTCGCTGTTTGAACCGGCTCGAAGAAATCAGCGGGGGCCATGTGTATATTGAAGGAACGGATATCACCGATCCGAAAGTCGACATCAACAAAGTGCGTCAAAATGTCGGAATGGTGTTCCAGCAGTTCAACTTATTCCCGCATAAAACAGTGCTCCAAAATGTGACGCTGGCGCCAATCAAATTGAAAAAAGGCGACCAGAAAGCCGCTGAGAAGAAAGCTTACGAATTGCTGGATAAGGTCGGCTTGCGCGAAAAAGCGAAAGCCTATCCGGGCGAACTGTCCGGGGGGCAGAAGCAGCGTGTCGCGATTGCGCGTGCGCTCGCGATGGACCCGAAAATCATGCTGTTCGATGAGCCGACTTCAGCGCTCGACCCGGAGATGGTTGGAGACGTGCTGGATGTTATGAAGCAACTCGCACGGGAAGGGATGACCATGGTCGTCGTGACCCACGAGATGGGCTTTGCGGCGGAAATGGGCGACCGGGTACTGTTTATCGACGGCGGCTATATCGTCGAAGAAAACGTGCCGAAGGAATTATTCGGCAATCCGCAACACGAACGGACGAAAGCGTTCTTGAGTAAAGTGTTGTAAAGATGAGTGGGAAAGCGTGCCTTTTGGGCGCGCTTTTTTAATTTGGCTGAAAAGCTGGAATTAGATAATGAGGGTTTTCGAGCGAAACTATTCTTGAAGATTGAGTTGAGCTTCGTATTGGCAATCGCCGCCGTGCTTTGGGTTGGCCTCCTGCAATAAGCCAGAAAGAGCATCTG